>NZ_VIDT01000150.1 GCF_006519715.1 Ideonella azotifigens | reverse complement strand
GGCCGCGGCTTCGATCCGGCCACGGCTGACGGCCTGGTCAACCTCGCCGCGTCCGACTACCTGGACCCGCTGTTCCTGCCGCGCCTCATCGGCACGCTGCAGCAGCTTGCGCCACGGCTGCAGGTCGCCCTGCACCCGCTGTCTGCCGATTCGGACTACCGCCGCAAGCTGGCCTCGGGCGAGGTGGACCTGGTGGTCGGCAACTGGCTGCAGCCGCCGGAAGAATTGCACCTGGGCCGCCTGATGTCCGACGAAGTGGTCTGCCTCGTGGCCGAGGACCACCCCGCCGCCAAGAGCCCGCGCAGCTGGACGGCAGCGCGCTACCTGGACAGCGACCACATCGCGCCGACGCCGCTGCATCCCGGCGCGCGCGGCGTGATCGACGATTTCCTAGCGTTGCAAGGCCTGTCGCGCCGCGTCACGGTGCGCTGCGCGCACTTCAGCTTGGCGCCGGCCATGGTGGCCGGCAGCCGGCTGGTGCTCACGACCGGCCGCCAGTTCTGCGAGCGATACCTGACTCAACTCCCCCTGCGCATCGTTCGCTGCCCGGTGGCCTTCCCGGCCATGGCCTATTACCAACTCTGGCACGACCGCACGCATGCGTCTGCGGCGCAACGCTGGCTGCGCGAGCAGGTGCGCGACACCGCCCGTGCACTGGCCGACGAAGACAACCCCTCAAGGAGCCGCGCATGAGTGCCCGCAAAAGACTGGCGCTGCAAGGCGACCTGCTGGACTTCACCGGCGTGCCCTTGCTGGGCGAAGAAGCCTGCGCCGCGGTGCGTTTCCGGCCGGACCACTGGCTGCTGATCGAGGACGGCCGCATCGTCGGCGCGCAGCCCGAGGCACCGGACGACAGCTGGCAGCGCGAGCTGCACACCGGCCGGCTGATCCTGCCGGGCTTCATCGACACCCACGTGCACTGCCCGCAGCTGGACGTGATCGCCAGCTATGGCGCCACGCTGCTGGACTGGCTCAAGACCTACACCTTCCCGGCCGAGCAGCGCTTCGTAGACCCGCAGGTCGCGCGCGCCGGCGCCGAACTGTTCCTCGACGCCTTGCTGGCCAACGGCACCACCGCAGCGGTGGTCTTCCCCACCGTGCATCCGGTCTCGGTGGACGCATTGTTCGAGGCCGCGAGCGCCCGGCAGATGCGCATCATCAGCGGCAAGGTGTTGATGGACCGGCATGCGCCGGCAGGACTGAGTGACGATGTAGAAGGTGCCCGGCGCGACTGCGAAACGCTGATCCAGCGCTGGCACGGCCAGGGCCGCAACAGCTATGCGCTGACGGTGCGCTTCGCGATCACCAGCACACCCGAGCAACTGGCGATGGCCGGCGAGCTGATGCGGGCCGACCCCAGCCTCTACATGCAGACCCACGTGGCCGAGAACACCGAAGAGGTGCGCTGGGTGGCCGAGCTGTTTCCCGAGGCGCGCAGCTACCTGGATGTCTATCACCAGGTCGGCCTGCTGACGCCGCGCGCCGTGCTGGCGCATGGCATCTGGCTGGACGACGCCGACCGCGCGCTGCTGCGCGACACCGGTGCCCACATTGCCTTCTGCCCGAGCAGCAACCTGTTCCTCGGCAGCGGGCTGTTCGACTGGCAGGCGGCGGTGGACATCGGGCATGGCGTCTCGATGGCAAGCGACGTGGGCGGCGGCACCAGTTTGTCCATGCTGCGCACGCTGGCCGAGGGCTACAAGGTGCAGGCCTTGCGCGGCACGCGGCTCACCGCCTGGGCGGCGCTGCATGCGGCCACCCGCGGCGCGGCGCTGGCGCTGGGGCTGGAAGAGGAGATCGGCAGCTTCGAGCCGGGGTGCATGGCGGACCTGGCGATCTGGGATTGGGCGGTGGGCCCGGTTGCGGTGCACCGCGATGCGGTGGCGCGCGGCGAAGTGGTGCCTCTGCCGGCGCAAAGCCTGCACGCGCGGGTGTTTGCCTGGATGACCCAGGCCGACGACCGCAACCTGGTGGCAGCCTATGTCGCTGGGCAGCCCTGCTGGCAGCGGGGTTGACGCGCGGCGTTTGAGGCACCGCAAAACGAGGAGCAGTGCGGCAACCAGAGCGGCATGGTCCTTGCGTTTGTATACACCTGCGCATACTCATTGCCCTTCGACGGGCTTGGTGACTGACGCGGCCTCTGCGATCCGGGGGCCAGCGGCCACAGTCCCCGCCCGTTTGGACCCCCGTTTTCACCTTCCCTCTCACTGACAAGACAGGAACCCACCATGCAGTTCTCTACTTCCCGCCTGGCCCTTGCTGCGCTGCTGGCGCTGGCCACCGTTGGCGCCCAGGCCGCCGACTGGAGTGACACCTCGATTGGCTACCGCTACGGCAGCAAGTTCGCCGAGCCCTTTGGCGAGAACACCATCCACAAAAGCATCATCGACCTGAACCACGTCAGCGGTTACAGCTACGGCACCAACTTCTTCAACGCCGACTTCCTGGTCTCCGACAAATCCGACCCGTCCAGCCCCGGCTCCAGCAATGGCGCGACCGAGGTCTACATCGTCTACCGCCACACGCTGGACCTGTCCAAGGTCAGCGGCAGCAAGCTGTCCTGGGGCGTGATCCGCAACCTGGGGCTGACGGCGGGCTTCGATGTCAACGTCAAGGACGACGCCGGCTACAACTCCAGGAAGCGCATGCTGGTGGCGGGCCCGACGATGATGTTCGATGTGCCGGGCTTCCTGAACGTGAGCCTGCTCGAACTCTGGGAGAGCAATGCGCCGTACAACGAATTCACCCGCAGCGGCGTGTCGCGCTACAGCTACGATGCCCATCCAATGCTGACGGCGGCGTGGAGCATTCCGCTGATCAAGGGCGTTCCGCTGACCTTCGAAGGTTTCGCAAATTTCATTGCTGGCAAGGGCAAGAATGAATTTGGCGGCGAAACTGCGCCTGAAACCAACATCGATGCGCAGATCATGTACGACGCCGGCACGCTGATGGGGGCACCGGGCAAGTTCAAGGTCGGCTTCGAGTACCAGTACTGGAAGAACAAGTTCGGCAACTCGTACAAGGGCGCTGCCGGTGATGGCGCCTTTGCCAAGACACCGATGATCCGCGCGGAATACCATTTCTGATCGCCCGCGGGCCGGGGCCGGTCTTCGGCTCCTGGCCCGTTTCTGGCTCAGGCATCTTCATCATGCTTCGACTCGAACTCACCGGCATCACCAAGCAGTACCCCGCGGTGCGGGCGAACGACGGCATCCATCTGAAGGTGGCGCCGGGCCAGATCCATGCGGTGCTGGGTGAAAACGGCGCGGGCAAGTCCACGCTGATGAAGATCATCTACGGCGCGACCCAGCCCGACGCCGGCCAGATGCAATGGAACGGTCGCGAGGTGCAGGTCGCCAGCCCCGCCCAGGCCCGCGCCCTGGGCATCAGCATGGTCTACCAGCACTTCTCGCTGTTCGACACGCTCACTGCCGCCGAGAACGTCTGGCTGGGGCTGGACAAAGCGATGGCGCTGCCCGAGGTCACCGAGCGCATCGGCCAGGTCGCCCGCACCTACGGGCTGGACGTGGACCCGCTGCGGCCTGTGCATTCGCTTTCCGTGGGCGAGCGCCAGCGCGTCGAGATCGTGCGCGCGCTGCTGACCAATCCGCAGCTGCTGATCCTCGACGAGCCCACTTCGGTGCTGACGCCGCAGGCCGTCGAGAAGCTGTTTGTCACGCTGCGCCAGCTGAGTGCCAATGGCACCAGCATCCTCTACATCAGCCACAAGCTCGACGAGATCCGGGCCTTGTGCCACCACTGCACCGTGCTGCGTGGCGGCAAGGTCACCGGCGAGGTCGACCCGACGCAGGAAACCAACGCCAGCCTGTCGCGCCTGATGATCGGCGCCGAGCCGCCGCAGCTGCGCCACGAGACGCGTGCGGCCGGCGCGGTGGTGATGGCGGTCAAGGGCCTGTCGCTGCCGCAGCGCGATCCATTCGGCACCACGTTGAAGGACATCGCCTTCGACGTGAGGGCCGGCGAGATCGTCGGCGTGGCCGGTGTCTCGGGCAACGGCCAGCAGGAGTTGATGGCCGCGCTGTCGGGTGAAGACATGCGCGCGCAGGCCGGCAGCATCACGCTGTTCGGCAAGGACATCGCGGCGCATTCGCCGCGCAAGCGCCGCCACGAAGGCCTGCACTTCGTGCCCGAGGAACGCCTGGGCCGCGGCGCGGTGCCCACGCTGAGCCTGGCGCAGAACACGCTGCTGACGCGCACCGAGGCGGTGAGCGGCAGCGGCTGGATCGCCACCGACAAGGTGCGCCAGTTGGCCGAAAGCATCATCACCCGCTTCAATGTGAAGGCCGGTGGCCCGGGTGCTGCGGCCAAGAGCCTGTCCGGCGGCAACCTGCAGAAATTCATTGTCGGCCGTGAGATCGACGCTGGCCCGAAGCTGCTCATCGTCAGCCAGCCGACCTGGGGCGTGGACGTGGGCGCCGCGGCGCTGATCCGCGGCGAGCTGCTGAAGCTGCGCGATGCCGGCTGCGCGCTGCTGATCGTCAGCGAGGAGCTGGACGAGCTGTTCGAGATCAGCGACCGGCTGATCGTCATTGCCCAGGGCCGCATGTCCCCGTCCGTGCCCACCGCGCAGGCAACCATCGAGCAGATCGGCGAATGGATGAGCGGGCTGTGGACCTCCGCAGAAACGCAAGCCAAGGAGACCGGCCATGCTGAAGCTTGAAGCCCGGCCGCAGCCGTCGAAGCTGATGTCGTTTGCCAGCCCGTTGCTGGCGCTGGCCATCACGGTGGTGATCGGCGTCGGCCTGTTCGTGCTGCTGGGCAAGGACCCGGTGCGCGGGCTGCAGATGTTCTTCGTCGAGCCGGTGAAGAACCTCTACGGCGTGGCCGAACTGTCGGTCAAGGCCACGCCGCTGATCCTGATCGCGCTGGGCCTGTCGGTCTGTTACCGCTCCAACGTTTGGAACATCGGTGCCGAGGGCCAATACATCTTCGGCGCGCTGGGTGGTGGCTGGGTGGCGATGCAGGCGGGTGCCGGCACCGAATGGATGGGTCACTTCTACGTCGTGCCCATCCTCGCGGCCGGCGTGCTGGCCGGCATGTTCTGGGCCGCCATCGTCGCGCTGCTGCGGGACCGCTTCAGCGCCAACGAGATCCTCGTCAGCCTGATGCTGGTCTACGTGGCCGACCTACTGTTGGGCTGGCTGGTCAACGGCCCCTGGCAGGACCCGGAAGGCCACAACTTCCCGCAGACCATCACCTTCCTCGCGCAGACCAAGATCCCGCGCCTGGTGCAGGGCCTGCGCGCCAACATCGGCGTGGTCGTCGCATTGGTCGCCGTGATGGGGTTCTGGGTCTTCCTGTTCCGCACCTACCGCGGCTTTGCGCTGCAGGTGGGCGGGCTGGCACCCGCAGCGGCCAAATACGCCGGCCTCTCGTCGCGTGGTGCGCTGTGGCTCGCGCTGCTGATCTCGGGCGGAATGGCAGGTCTTGCCGGTGCGCTGGAAGCCGCCGGCCCGCTGGGTCAGCTCACGCCCTACGTGCCGGCGGGCTACGGCTTCGCGGCCATCATCGTCGCGTATGTGGGCCGGCTGCACCCGGTGGGCATCATCTTCTCGGGCATCCTGATGAGCATGTTCTACATCGGCGGCGAACTGGCGCAGTCGCGCCTGGGCCTGCCCAAGGCGCTGACGGGGGTGTTCCAGGGCCTGCTGCTGTTCTCGCTGCTGGCCTGCGACACGCTGATCTTCTATCGCCTGCGCTCGCATCACGCGCCGCATCCGACACCCGCACCGCGCGGTGCCGCTGCAGTCACCAAGGAAGCCTGAGATGGACGGCCTCGCGCTCCTCCTCGCCGCCACGCTGAACGCCGGCACAGCACTGGCCATCGCCGGCATCGGCCTGCTGATCAACGAACGGGCCGGCGTGATCAACCTGGGCGCCGAGGGCCTGATGCTGGTGGCCGCCATCGCAGGCTTCGCCACCACGGTGCACACCGGCAGCAGCTGGCTGGGCTTTGGCGCCGGCATGCTGTCCGGCGCGGTGCTGGCCTCGCTGTTCGGCCTGCTGGTGATCTGGCTCAACACCAACCAGGTGGCGACCGGCCTCGCGCTGAGCCTGTTCGGCGGCGGCTTTTCGGCCTTCCTGGGCATCCGCTACGTGCAGGAAAAGCTCGGCGAGCAGGTCCAGTTCCACGTGCCGCTGCTGGGGGATCTGCCGTTCATCGGCCCGGCGCTGTTCCGCCAGCACCCGATGGTCTACATCGCCATCGTGCTGACGGCGCTGCTGGCCTGGTTCCTTTACCGCACGCGCGCCGGCCTGGTGCTGCGCGCGGTCGGCGAGTCGCCCGAATCGGCGCATGCGCTGGGCTACCCGGTGCGTCGCATCCGGCTGGCGGCGGTGGTCGTTGGTGGTGCGATGTGCGGCCTGGCCGGTTCCTACATCTCGGTGATCTACACGCCGCTGTGGGTCGAAGGCATGATCGCCGGCAAGGGCTGGATCGCGCTGGCGCTCACCACCTTCGCCACCTGGCGCCCGGCACGGGTGTTGCTGGGTGCCTACCTGTTCGGCGGCGTGACCATGCTGCAGTTCTACCTGCAAGGCAACGGCGTGCACATCCCCGTGCAGTTCCTCGGCATGCTGCCTTACCTGTCGACCGTGGTCGTGCTGGTGCTGATCTCCAGCAACGCCAACTGGGTTCGCGCCAACATGCCCGCCTCGCTCGGCAAACCGTTTTTCCCCGGTTCCTGACCGGACACTTTTCTTCCCTGGCAATCCACTTCAAGAGAGAAGCGCCCATGACCCTGATGACCAAGCGTTCGCTGCTCCAGCTGACCAGCTGGACGACCATTGCCGCTGCCGCGGCCCTGGTCGGCTGCGGCAAGAAGGAAGAAACCCCGCCGCCCGCGGCTGCCGAGCCCGCTTCGGCCGCTGCACCGGCCCCTGCCAAGCCCGAGCCGCTGAAGATCGCCTTCGCCTACCTCGGCCCGGCCGGCGACCACGGCTGGACCTACGCGCACGACACCGCGCGCAAGGCCATCGAAGCCGAATTCGGCGACAAGATCCAGACCAGCTTCGTCGAGAACGTGCCCGAGTCGGCCGACGCAGAACGCGTCTTCCGCGACATGGCCACGCAAGGCAACAAGCTGATCTTCGGCACCAGCTTCGGCTACATGGAGCCGATGCTGAAGGTCGCGGCCGACTTCCCGGATGCGAAGTTCGAACACGCCACCGGCTTCAAGCAGAGCGCCAACCTGCGCAGCTACGACAGCCGCAGCTACATGGGTGCCTACATGGCCGGCATCATCGCCGGCAAGATGAGCAAGACCAACACGCTCGGCGTGGTCGGCTCCATCCCCGTGCCTGAAGTCATCCGCAACATCGACGCCTACACCCTGGGCGCCCTGAGCGTGAACCCGAAGATCAAGACCAAGGTGGTCTGGGTCAACAGCTGGTTCGATCCGCCCAAGGAAACCGAAGCCGCGCAGTCGCTGATCAACGGCGGCGCCGACGTGCTGCTGCAGAACACCGACTCCACCGCCGTGCTGCAGACCGCCGAGAAGAACAAGAAGTTCGCCTTCGGCTGGGACAGCGACATGTCCAAGTTCGCACCGACCGCCCACCTCGCCTCGGCCATCATCAACTGGACGCCGTATTACAAGAAGGCCGTTCAGGAGACGCTGGACGGCAGCTGGAAGGGCAGCACGGCGACCTGGTGGGGCGTCAAGGAAGGCGCCAACGACATCGTCGCGATCAGCGACCAGGTGCCGGCCGACGTGAAGGAACTGGTCGCCAAGACCAAGGCCGGCCTGGCCGACGGCAGCATCGACGTCTTCAAGGGCCCGCTGGTGGACAACACCGGCAAGGAAATGCGCAAGAAGGACGAAGCCGGCGACGACAAGTTCCTCGGCGGCCTGAACGTCTACGTCAAGGGCGTCGAAGGCAAGGTGCCGGGCGCGAAGTAAGCCCCTGGCGAGTTGCCTGCACCCAAAAGCCGCCCGCGCAAGCCGGCGGCTTTTTCTTTTCAGGGCTGCACGGCTCGCACCAGCTGGATCGCCCGCTCCGGGCAGGCCACCACGCACAGCCCACAGGCCAGGCAGGCGTCCTCGCGGGGTGTGTAGGCCGTCTGCATGCCGTGCACCCGCACTTTCAGGCGGGCCATGAAACCCAGCGCCTGGAAGTCCGCCGGTGCGATGGTGCTCACGTCGAAGACGTCGTATGGGCAGACCTCCACGCAGTCGCCCTTGCCCTCGCATTTGGCGCGGTTCACGACCGGGATGTATTCGCCCGGCGCGGCCTGGCAGGCCTGGCCCGGCCGCTGTGGATGGGCGGCGGCGCGTTTGACCTTGGCGGGGTTGGTGCGTTTGGTCGAGGTTTGGGAAGCAGCTGAGGGCATGTAGAGTGGCAGTGGCGCCGCGCAGCGGCTTTGCCAAATTCTCGAAGCGGCCCTGGGCGCGCATGTAACGTTTGATGCCTTGCGCTGCAACGAAAGATTGCAGCGCCGCGGTCGCAGGCCACCTACGCCAGCCGCTTGCCCATGGTGTGCGACAGCACTTCGTAGCCCAACTCCTGGTAGAGCTTGCGGGCCTGTTCGTTGAAGGCCCAGACGACCAGGCGCATGTCGGTGGCGCGGTGTTCGCGGGCCCAGTCATCGGCCTGCGCCATCATGGCCCGGCCCAGGCCCATGCCACGCGCTTCGGGGCAGACGCAGACGGAGTTGACGCGGCCGTAGCGCATCGGCTGCAGCAGGCTGTGGCGTTCCTCGATCAGCGACAGCGCGATGAAGCCCAGCGACTGGCCGAAGGCATCTTCGACCAGGAAGATGGCCCGGTCCGCGCCCAGCATGCTGTCCTGCCAGTGCAGGCGGTCGCGTGAGGGCGTGGCAGGTGGCGCGAACACGTCCGGCCAGGCCTGGTGGTGGATCAGGTTCAGCTCCTGCGCCAGGTCGCAGACCAGGTCCAGGTCGGCCAGGCTGGCCTGGCGCAGCGTGATGCCTTCGAGACGGGGTTTGTCTGCGTGCATGGCGTCAGGCTCGCGCAAACAGCATCGCCAGCCGCTGCACCGCAGCTTCGGCCACGGCGCGGTCTGGCGTGGTGTCTTCGTTGTCGAAGTCACCGTCCACGCTGGACTGCACCAGCAGCCCGTCGCGGCGCGAAACGACATTCAGGTTGTGGCCGCGCCAGTTGAGCCCGTAGCGCACCTCTGGCTGCTGCACCAGGCGCGCGATCTGGCCGCGCACCGGCACCAGGCTGTTGTCGCCCATCAGCTGGCGTGCGCCGTAGCCGGTGGCGTTGACCAGCGTGCGCTCCTTGAGGGCCGCGAACTGGCGCGGGCTTTCGAACTCGCGGTGCTGGACCTCGCCGCCGTCGCGCATGAACTCGCCCAGCAGCATCTGGCTGTAGGCCGGCAGGTTGAACACCATCTGCGTGTAGCGGCGCGCGAAGGGCACCGGGAACGGGTGCTGGTCCGGCGAGAGCGCGACCGAGCGCGGGTGCAGATCGCGCAGCAACTCGCTTTCCAACTCGGCGTATTCGGGCTCGGGGTGGCGCGGCGGCGCCTCGTCGTCCGGCAGTTCCTGGTCGAACGGGATGTCCGACAGCACGTAGCCCTCGCGCCATTCCACCGGGTCGCCCGGCAGGCCCATCATGCGCTGGTAGGTCTGGTGCGACAGGCGCGCCATGGCTTCCCATTGCTGGCGGAAGGCGGGCGTGGCGTGGGCTTCGTCGCAGATGCGCGAGTCCGGCGACCACACGCCTGTGGCCTTCGACGAGCGCACCTCTGGCGGCAGTTCGCGGCAGTAGATCGTCACGCGCAGCCCGGCGCGCTGCGCGGCGCGTGCAGTCGTCAGGCCAATGGCGCCGCAGCCGATCACGGCGAGGTGCTTTTCCTTCGTGGTGAGCGCCAGGTCCACCGCCAGCTTCGCCGAGCCCCAGGACAGCGACCAGCCGCTGCCGCCATGGCCGTAGTTGTGCACCACCGTCTGCCGCCCAATGCGCTGCGCTTCGATGCGCGGCCCGGCGGCGCGAAA
>NZ_VIDT01000015.1 GCF_006519715.1 Ideonella azotifigens | reverse complement strand
GCAGCCGGCAGTGTGATCACCGGTTTTGACGACACCAAGAGCAAGGGCCTGGCGATTGGCGGCAAGGCGGGCGACCCGGTGCTGGCCGCGGCCGATGGCCGCGTGGTCTACGCCGGCTCCGGCCTGCGCGGCTATGGCAACCTGATCATCGTCAAGCACAACGCGACCTACCTGACCGCCTACGCGCACAACCAGACGCTGCTGGTCAAGGAAGACCAGGCGGTGCGCAAGGGCCAGAAGATTGCCGAGATGGGCAACTCTGATGCGGACCGGGTGCAACTGCACTTCGAGATCCGCCGCCAGGGCAAACCGATCGATCCTGCCAAATTATTGCCTCCAAGATGAGTTGAGCCTGGCGGCGACAAAGTGCCGCCTCGTCATGACCCACAGCCGCCTCAGGGCGGCTGTCCTCTTTCTCCGCCCGGATAATGCCGCCCCATGACACAGAAGGATGAATGGCTGAAGGTCGAGTCGCTCGACATGGAAGCCCAGGGCGTGGCCCGCAACAGCGAAGGCAAGGTGGTGTTCATCGACGGCGCCTTGCCGGGTGAGGAAGTGCTGGTCGAGGTGGGCCGGCGCAAGAACCAGTGGGAGCAGGCGACCATGGTTGCGATGCGCCGCGAGAGCGCGCAGCGCGTGCGCCCGGGCTGCCCGCACTTCGGCCTGCATGCGGGCGCCTGCGGCGGCTGCAAGATGCAGCACCTTCATGCTTCGAGCCAGGTCGCGATCAAGCAGCGTGTGCTGGAAGACAACCTCGCGCACCTCGGCAAGGTCAAGGCCGAGCGCCTGCTGCGGCCGATCGAAGGCCCTGCCTGGGGTTACCGCTTCCGGGCTCGGCTGTCGGTGCGCTACGTGGCAAAGAAAGGCACCGTGCTGGTCGGCTTCCATGAGCGCAAGTCCCGCTACGTGGCCGACATGAAGCAGTGCGAGGTGCTGCCGCGCCATGTCAGCAACATGCTGATGCCCCTGCGCGAGCTGATTGCCAGCATGCAGCAGCGCGACAGGCTGCCGCAGATCGAGCTGGCGATTGGCGACGGCATTACCGCGCTGGTGCTGCGCCACCTGGAGCCGCTTTCTACTGGCGACGCGCAAAAGCTGCGCGACTTCGCGACCGTGCACCAGGTGCAATGGTGGCTGCAGCCCAAGGGGCCCGACACGGTGCACCTGCTGGACGATGGCGGGCCGGTACTGGGCTACCGGTTGCCGGAATTCGGCGTGCACATGCCGTTCAAGCCGACCGATTTCACCCAGGTCAACCACGAGATCAACACCGTGCTGGTCGGCCGCGCGCTGCGGCTGCTGCAAGCCGGCAAAGGCGAACGCGTGATCGACTGGTTCTGCGGCCTGGGCAACTTCACGCTGCCCATTGCGACGATGGCGCGCGAGGTGCTGGGCGTGGAGGGCAGCGAGACGCTGGTGGAGCGCTCACGCCAGAACGCCAAGCACAACGGCTTGAGCGAGCGCACAAGCTTCGAAGCGCGCAACCTGTTCGAGATCACGCCCGATGACCTGGTCGCCTTCGGCTCGGCCGACAAGTGGCTGGTGGACCCGCCGCGCGAAGGTGCGTTTGCGCTGATCAAGGCGCTGGCCGACCTGCGCCAGAACCCGCGCGACGGCTGGACCGGGCCCGAGCGCATCGTCTATGTCAGTTGCAACCCGGCGACGCTGGCGCGCGACGCCGGCCTGCTGGTGCATGTGGCGGGCTACCGCTGCGTGTCGGCCGGCGCGGTGAACATGTTCCCGCATACGGCGCACGTGGAAAGCATGGCGGTGTTCGAGCGAGGCGAGGTACCGCCGCCCAGGGAGCTGCCCCAGGTTGAGGTATCTGAATCGCTTTCAGAAATGGAATGAAAAAGGGCGCCGAAGCGCCCTTTTTTCAGGCAGCAGCCCGTCTCAATCGCGGTCGCCGCCAAAGATGCCAAGAATCGCCAGCAGGCTCTGGAACACGTTGTAGATGTCCAGATAGAGCTCCAGCGTGGCGCTGATGTAGTTGGTCTGGCCGCCGTCGATCACGCGCTTGATGTCGTAGACCATGAAGGCCGAGAACAGGCCGATGCACAGCACCGACATCGTCAGCATCGCGGCGCTGGACTGCACGAAGAAGTTGATCAGGCCGGCGACCAGGATCACCAGCGCGCCGATGTACAGGAACTTGCCCATGCCCGACAGGTCGCGCTTGATCACCGTGGCAAGCGAGGCCATGCCGAAGAACACCAGTGCGGTGCCGCCGAAGGCGGTCATGATCAGCGAAGTGCCGTTCGAGAAGCCGAGGATCACAGACAGCAGGCGCGACAGCATCAGGCCCATGAAGAAGGTGAAGGCCAGCAGCACGGCCACGCCGACGCCCGATTCCTTGGTCTTCTCGATTGCGAACATGAAGCCGAAGGCGCCAACCATGAAGACAATCAGGCTCACCCCGGGCGTCATCATCGAGGCGATGCCGGTGGCCACGCCGATCCACGCACCCAGCACCGTCGGCAGCATAGAGAGCGCCAGCAGCCAGTAGGTGTTGCGTAGCACGCGCTGGCGCTGGGTGGCCAGCCCGTCGGCGCCGATGCTCGCGCCGTTGTAGGTTTGCAGGCTTTCGTTCATGAGGACCCTCCAAGGGGAAACAGAAAACAGCGGGCTGCAGCTTCTTGCCGCATGCCCCAGGCTAGGACGTTTTGCGACCCATTCTAGTTCCGTGGCCCAGGCCGCGGGCCGAAACGGGGCATGCGCCAGGCTGGCCTGCGAATCCCCCTAGATTGAACGGCGTAAAGGCAAACGTTACCAATTGATGAAGACAAATCGGCCACCTAGACTGGTCTTTCACTACTTCCTTCCCTATTCGGAGTTGTTTGAATGTCAGCTAGTTTTACCCTGTCGATCAGGGCGCTCATCGGCGCTTCCCTGATGGCGGTCGCGGTGGGCGCATCGGCCCAAGGCGACCTCGACACCTCGGCTTCTCAAGCCCCGATGGACGGCATGCGCGTCAGCATCGATCCGGTGACCAAGCAGCTGCGGCCGGTCACGGCCGCTGAAAGCAAGGCCCTGGACCAAGCCTCCGTGAGCGTGCAGCGCTCGGTGGCCAAGCCGCAGGCGATTGCCTCGCGCACCGTGGGCGCCAAGGGCCTGCGCCTGGGCGAAGAGCACCTGTCGTACTCGCGTGCCGCTGTCGGCGCCGATGGCAAGCTGGTGATGGACTGCGTGGAAGGCGATGAGGCTGCCTCGCTGCAAGCTCGCCCGGTTGCACAGAGCCTGAAGTCGTCGGAGGCGGAAAGTGAATAAGTTGTTCAAGCAAACCCTGCTGGCCCTGGCCGCGACCGTTGCCACGGTCGGCGCATCTGCCGCCACCATCAAGATCATCAACGCTGACCCGGCCGGTGTCGGCTTCAACGACACCACGCCGGCAACGCCGGTGGGTGGCAACGAAGGCACGACGATCGGCGAGCAGCGCATGAACGTCTACAAGAAGGTGGCCAAGACCTGGGGCAAGGTTCTGCCCGAGGGCCCGGCGATCAAGATCCAGGCGACCTGGGAAGCGCTGAGTTGCACCTCGACCTCGGCCGTGCTGGGTTCGGCTGGTGCTGTCAGCGTCTGGCGTGATTTCCCGAATGCGCCGGCGGCGGGCACCTGGTATTCCGCCGCGCTGGCCAACACCCTGGCGGGCAGCGACCTGGACGAAGGCACCGAGCCGGAAATCATCTCGCGCTTCAACGTCAACCTGGGCGCGGCCAACTGCCTGGCTGGCCAGAGTTTCTACCTGGGGCTGGACGGCAACGCGCCAACCGGCCAGATCGACTTCGCCGTCGTGCTGACCCACGAAGTGGGCCACGGCCTGGGCTTCCAGGCGCTGACCAGCGGTTCCACCGGTGCCCGCATTGCGGACGAGACCGGCGTCGCCTTCCCCTCGCAGTGGGAACGGATGATGTTCGACAACACCGCCGGCAAGACCTGGTTCGACATGACGGACGCCGAGCGCGCAAAGTCCGCCATCAACCCGCGTGGCCTGGTGTGGACCGGTGCCAACGTCACGACCGACATGCCCTCCGTCCTGAGCAAGGGCACGCCCATCCTGACCGTCAAGTCGGACAAGTTCCCTGCCATCGCGGGCGCCTACCAGGTCGGCCCGGCTTCGTTCGGCCCAGCCCTGAGCTCGTCGGCCATCAAGGGCACTATTGCCCGCGTGATCGACCAGGCCGACGGCGTGACGGGCCTGGCCTGCAATCCGCTGAGCGCCGAGAACGCCGCGCTGGTCGCCGGCAACGTGGCCCTGGTGGACCGCGGAACCTGCTCGTTCACCATCAAGGTGAAGAATGCGCAGGACGCTGGCGCGTTGGCCGTGATCGTGGCCGACAACACGGCAGGCGGCCCGCCGGCTGGCCTGGGCGGTGCAGATGCCACGGTGACCATTCCGTCGGTGCGCATCACGCTGGACGACGGCATCAAGCTGAAGACCGTGCTGACGCCCACCGACCCGGCCAAGCACGCCGTGCGCGCCGTGCTGGGCGTGGACAAGGCCTTCTACGCGGGTGCTGACGCCGCTGGCCGGGTGATGCTTTACACGCCGAACCCGTACCAGTCGGGCTCGTCGGTCTCGCACTGGGACACGCTGGCCACGCGCAACCTGCTGATGGAACCGGCCATCAACGCCGACCTGCCGACCTTCAAGGTCTCGGCACCGAAGGACCTGACGCTGGAACTGCTGAAGGACATCGGCTGGTAAGCCATGGCGCCGAGGTTGGGCCGTCAACCGGCTGAACCTCGGGCCACCTCGAACTGGTGGTTTCGGCCGCCGCTCCCAACAGCCCGCCAGGCTTGCCTGGCGGGCTGTTTCCATTGCTGTGGCGGCGTGGGCGCAGAAGGCGCCGGAAGGTCCGCCAAGCGCGGCACATGACGCACGAACACTTGGGTTGGCGCCAGGGTCGGGATCGCCTGATCGCGGACGATGGGTTATGATCGACGGGTTTACCCCAAAACAAAGCCGCCCAGCGAAACCTCGTTTCCCTTTTCCTTGCCGAGCCCTTCCAAACCGTTTTCGCTGCGCTGCTTGCGCCGGCCTGAACCTTGGCCAGGGCCCACGGGCTGGGCGCGCGAACACCGGAGTTCCCCCTTGCTGCCCGTCCTGCCCCCCGCAATCCTTGCACTCGCAGACGGCACGGTCTTTTCCGGCACCTCGATCGGCGCGCCCGGTCACACGGTTGGCGAAGTGGTGTTCAACACCGCGCTGACCGGCTACCAGGAAATCCTCACTGACCCGAGCTACTGCCGGCAGATCGTCACGCTGACGTATCCGCACATCGGCAACTACGGTGTCAACGTCGAGGACGTCGAGGCGTCTCAAGTCCATGCCGCTGGCCTGATCATCAAGGACCTGCCAGTCCGAGTCTCCAACTTCCGCCAGTCGCAGTCGCTGGACGCGTACCTGAAAGACCAGGGCACGGTGGCGATTGCCGACCTGGACACGCGCCGGCTGACCCGGGTGCTGCGCACCACCGGTGCCCAGAACGGCTGCATCAGCACCTTCCCGGCGGGCCATCAGGTGACCGAAGCCGACAAGGCCGATGCTGTGGCCCGTGCGCAGGCGGCGCCCAGCATGGCTGGCCTGGACCTGGCGCAAGTCGTCAGCAAGACCGAGCCCTACGAGTGGACCCAGACCGAGTGGCGCCTGGCACGCCCCGAAGGCGGCGACGGTGCCGGCACGCCGGGTTACGGTACCTTGGGCGACGCGAAGTTCCATGTCGTGGCCTATGACTTCGGCGTCAAGTTCAACATCCTGCGCATGCTGGCCGAACGCGGCTGCCGCGTCACCGTGGTGCCGGCGAAGACGACCGCGGCCGAGGTGCTGAAGCACCAGCCCGACGGCATCTTCCTGTCCAACGGCCCGGGCGACCCGCAGCCCTGCGACTACGCGATTGCTGCCGCCAAGGACCTGATCGCCAGCGGCATCCCGACCTTCGGCATCTGCCTGGGCCACCAGATCATGGCGCTTGCCGCAGGTGCTGGCACCTACAAGATGAAGTTCGGCCACCACGGCGCGAACCATCCGGTCAAGGACCTGGACACTGGCCGGGTGTCCATCACCAGCCAGAACCACGGCTTCGCGGTCGACGAGAAGACGCTGCCGGCCAACCTGCGCCCCACGCACATCAGCCTGTTCGACGGCACGCTGCAAGGCCTGGCCTGGACCGACCAGCCGGCTTTCTGCTTCCAGGGCCACCCGGAAGCCTCGCCAGGCCCGCACGACATTGCGTACCTGTTCGATCGCTTCACCGGCCTGATGGCCGAGCGCAAGCGTTGAAGATGGGCTGAAGGCGCGACAAGGGAAGAACAGACCATGCTGCTGGGCGTCACCGACATCTGGACCTATGTGCTGGGCACGATGGCCATCGTGCTGCTGCCGGGGCCGAACTCCATCTTCGTGCTCTCGGTGGCCGCGCGGCGCGGCGTGCGCCACGGCTATGCCGCGGCCTGCGGTGTGTTCGTGGGTGACGCCGTGCTGATGACCCTGGCGGCCCTTGGCGCTGCCTCGCTGCTGCGCACCGTGCCGGCGCTGTTCTTCGCCGTGAAGATGGTCGGCGCGGTCTACCTGGGCTGGGTCGGCATCCAGCTGCTGCGTGGCGCCGTGCGGCGCTGGCGTGGCGAGCTTGCCGCGGCGCAAGCGTCTGACGCCGAGCTGAGCCAGCCGTTTCGCAAGGCGCTGTTCATCAGCCTGCTGAACCCCAAGGCCATCCTGTTCTTCGTGTCCTTCTTCATCCAGTTTGTCGACCCGACCTACCCCTGGCCCGCGCTGAGCTTCCTGGTGCTGGGCAGCATCGCCCAGGCCTTCAGCGCGCTGTATCTGACCGTGCTGATCTTCTCCGGCGCACGCCTGGCTGCAGCCTTTGCGAAGCGGCGCCGTGCCGCCAGCCTGGCTTCGTCGGGCGTTGGTGCCCTGTTCCTCGGCTTTGGCGCCAAGCTCGCCACCGCCAGCCTGGGCTGACCCACAGCCAGTCCAGCCAGATCTCAAGAAAAGACCATGCCCAAGCGTTCCGACCTCAAAAGCATCCTCATCATCGGCGCCGGCCCGATCATCATCGGCCAGGCCTGCGAGTTCGACTATTCCGGCGCCCAGGCCTGCAAGGCGCTGCGCGAGGAAGGCTACAAGGTCATCCTGGTCAACAGCAATCCGGCGACCATCATGACCGACCCGGCCACGGCCGATGTCACCTACATCGAGCCCATCACCTGGCAGGTGGTCGAGAAGATCATCGCCAAGGAGCGGCCGGATGCGGTGCTGCCGACCATGGGCGGCCAGACGGCGCTGAACTGCGCGCTGGACCTGCACAAGCATGGCGTGCTGGCCAAGTACAAGGTGGAGATGATCGGTGCCAATGAGCAAGCGATCGAGAAGGCCGAGGACCGCCTGAAGTTCAAGGACGCGATGACCAAGATCGGGCTGGGCTCTGCCAAGTCCGGCATCGCGCACACGCTGGAAGAAGCTTGGGGCGTGCAGAAGAGCATCCAGGCCGACATTGGCGGCTCGGGTTTCCCGATGGTCATCCGCCCCAGTTTCACGCTGGGCGGCACCGGCGGCGGCATCGCCTACAACCCGGAAGAGTTCGAAGAAATCTGCAAGCGCGGCCTGGACCTGTCGCCGACCAACGAGTTGCTGATCGAGGAATCGCTGATCGGCTGGAAAGAGTACGAGATGGAAGTGGTCCGCGACAAGGCGGACAACTGCATCATCGTCTGCTCGATCGAGAACCTGGACCCGATGGGCGTGCACACCGGCGACTCCATCACCGTGGCTCCGTCGCAGACGCTGACAGACAAGGAATACCAGCTGCTGCGCAACGCCTCGATCGCGATCCTGCGCGAGATCGGCGTGGACACCGGCGGCTCCAACGTGCAGTTCTCGATCAACCCGAAGGACGGCCGCATGGTCGTCATCGAGATGAACCCGCGCGTGTCGCGTTCGTCGGCGCTGGCCTCCAAGGCCACCGGCTTCCCGATCGCCAAGGTCGCCGCCAAGCTGGCCGTGGGCTACACGCTGGACGAGCTGAAGAACGACATCACCGGCGGCGCCACGCCGGCCTCGTTCGAGCCGTCCATCGACTACGTCGTCACCAAGATCCCGCGCTTCGCGTTCGAGAAGTTCCCGGCTGCCGATTCGCGCCTGACCACGCAGATGA
The DNA here is from genome assembly GCF_006519715.1 of Ideonella azotifigens. GTDB lineage: Bacteria > Pseudomonadota > Gammaproteobacteria > Burkholderiales > Burkholderiaceae_C > Ideonella > Ideonella azotifigens. The sequence continues at coordinate 16,638 of NZ_VIDT01000015.1, read as the reverse complement.
AGTCGGTCGGCGAGGTGATGGCCATGGGCCGCACCTTCCAGGAGAGCTTCCAGAAGGCGCTGCGCGGCCTGGAAACCGGCATTGACGGCCTGACCGAGCGTTCGACCGACCGCGAGGAAATCATCCAGGAAATCGGCGAGCCCGGCCCGGAGCGCATCCTGTTCGTCGGTGACGCTTTCCGCATCGGCATGTCGCTGGACGAAGTCTTCGCCGAGACGGCCATCGACCCGTGGTTCCTGGCCCAGATCGAGCAGTTGGTGACGACCGAAGGCCAGCTGGCCGGCCGCACGCTGGACGGCCTGTCGCGCGACGAATTGGTGTACCTCAAGCGCAAGGGCTTCTCGGACAAGCGCCTGGCCAAGCTGCTGGGCACCAACCAGCACCTGGTGCGCGCTGCGCGCTGGAAAGCCAATGTGCGCCCGGTGTTCAAGCGCGTGGACACCTGCGCCGCCGAGTTCGCCACGCAGACCGCCTACCTTTACTCGACCTACGACGAGGAGTGCGAGGCTGAGCCGACGAACAACAAGAAGATCATGGTGCTGGGCGGCGGCCCGAACCGGATCGGCCAGGGCATCGAGTTCGACTACTGCTGCGTGCATGCGGCACTGGCGATGCGCGAAGACGGCTACGAGACCATCATGGTCAACTGCAACCCCGAGACCGTGTCGACCGACTACGACACCTCGGACCGCCTGTACTTCGAGCCGGTGACGCTGGAAGACGTGCTGGAGATCGTGGCCAAGGAGAAGCCGGTTGGCGTGATCGTGCAATACGGTGGCCAGACCCCGCTGAAGCTGGCGCTGGACCTGGAGCGCGCTGGTGTGCCCATCATCGGCACCAGCCCGGATTCCATCGACGTGGCCGAGGACCGCGAGCGCTTCCAGCAACTGCTGCACGCGCTGGGCCTGAAGCAGCCGCCGAACCGCACCGCGCGCACCGAAGAGGCGGCGCTGCGCCTGGCGCAGGAAATCGGCTACCCGCTGGTGGTGCGCCCGAGCTATGTGCTGGGCGGCCGGGCGATGGAAATCGTGCACGGCGACAAGGACCTGGAGCGCTACATGCGCGAAGCGGTGCGGGTCTCGGAAAAGTCGCCGGTGCTGCTGGACCGTTTCCTGGACGACGCGATCGAGGTCGATGTCGACTGCATCAGCGACGGCGTCGACGTGATGATCGGCGGCATCATGGAGCACATCGAGCAGGCAGGCGTGCACTCCGGTGACTCGGCCTGTTCGCTGCCGCCGTACTCGCTGAGCCCCAAGCTGCAGGACGAGCTGCGCCGCCAGACGGCCGAGATGGCCAAGGCGTTGAAGGTCATCGGTCTGATGAACGTGCAGTTCGCCATCCAGGGCGAGGGCGATGAAGCCGTGATCTACGTGCTGGAAGTCAACCCGCGGGCTTCGCGCACCGTGCCGTTTGTCTCCAAGGCCACCGGCCAGCAACTGGCCAAGATTGCCGCGCGCTGCATGGCCGGCCAGAAGCTGGTGGATCAGAAGGGCATGGGCGGCAAGCCGCCGCACGAAGTGATTCCGCCGTACTTCAGCGTCAAGGAGGCCGTCTTCCCGTTCAACAAGTTCCCCGGCGTGGACCCGATCCTCGGCCCGGAAATGCGTTCGACCGGCGAGGTGATGGGCGTGGCCTACAGCTTCGGCGAAGCGATGCTGAAGAGCCAGCTGGGCGCAGGCTCGCGCCTGCCCTCGCAGGGCACGGTGGTCATCACGGTCAAGAACAACGACAAGGACCGCGCCGTGAAGATTGCCGGCGACCTGGTCGACCTGGGCTACAAGGTCGTGGCGACCAAGGGCACGGCAGCTGCGATTGCCGCCGCCGGCGTGCCGGTCACCGTGGTCAACAAGGTCAAGGACGGCCGGCCGCACATTGCCGACATGATCAAGGGCGGCGAGATCCAGCTGGTGTTCACCACCGTGGACGAAACCCGTACCGCGATTGCCGACAGCCGCTACATCCGCACCGCAGCCCTGGCCAACCGGGTGACGTACTACACCACCATGGCCGGCTGCGAAGCCGCTGTCGAGGCGCTCAAGCACCAGGACGACCTGCAGGTGCTGTCGCTGCAGGAATTGCATCTGGCGCTGAACAGCTGAGCGGCCGGCGGCCCGAGCCTTGTCGAAGGCTCGGGTGTTTCACTGGCCTGATCGGCCGCGGGTTGTGCTCTAAAATCCCGTTATCCGCATCCGCCGCCCTCGCGCCGTCCTGGCGTCTTGGCGGCGGATTCGTTTTGTCTGCCAAGGAGGGCCGCGATGGCCACGATTCCCCTCACCAAGCGCGGTGCAGAAAAACTCAAAGAAGAGCTGCACCAACTCAAGACCGTGGAACGCCATGCGGTGATCCAGGCGATTGCCGAGGCACGTGCCCAGGGTGACCTGTCGGAAAACGCCGAGTACGACGCGGCCAAGGACAAGCAAGGCTTCATCGAAGGCCGCATCCTGGAACTGGAGAGCAAGCTGGCCGCAGCACAGGTCATCGACCCGAGTTCTCTGGACGCAGGCGGCCGCATCGTCTTTGGCACCACCGTGGACCTGGAAGACGAAGATTCCGGCGCCAAGGTCACCTACCAGATCGTCGGAGACGACGAGGCGGACCTGAAGCTGGGCCTGATCTCGATCAGCTCGCCGATCGCGCGGGCCTTGATCGGCAAGGAATCCGGCGACGTGGCCGAAGTGGTTGCGCCCGGTGGCCTGCGCCACTACGAAATCGTCGGGGTGCGTTACCGGTGAATGGCTGGCGTGAGCGCCTGCGCTGCGCCTTGCCCGGTGTTTGGCTGGGCGGGTTGGCCTGCCTGGCGTTCGTGGCCACGCCGGCACCGTTTGCCACACTGCCCACGCCCGCCGAAGCCGGCAAGGTAGTGGGTTTCATGTTCGCGCGCGAAGCGCCCACCAGCCTGGTGCTGGCGGTGTTGTTGCTGTTGCTGGAGCGGGCCGCCGCGGCCGAACGGGCCGAGCGAGGCACAGGCTCGGGTTTCAGCGTCAACATGGGTTTGGTGCTGGGCGCCGTGGCCTGCACGGTGATTGGCTACTACGTGCTGCAGCCGATGATGGCGCCCGCCCGCTCAGGGCTGGGGCCGCTCAGTTTTGGCCAGCTGCATGGCCTCAGCTTTGGGCTCTTCGGGGTGAAGATGCTGCTGGTGCTGGCCCTGGCCTGGCGTGCAGGCGGCAGCAGGCTGGCCAAGGCGGGCTGATGACCGCCTGCCGCCAGGTTCAGTCCTGGCTTTGTGCGCGCTTCTTGACGCTGGTGACGCGGTTCTTCTGGCGCTTGACCATGCCGCCCGCCGTCACCCGTTCATTGCCGTGCACCTGCACCTTCTTCACCGTCGGCCGGCCGCTGCCGTTCTTGGAGAAGGTGACCAGCTTGACCACGCGTGAGCCCGGCTTGCGGTCTTCCACGACGGGCGCGGTTTTTTCGGGCATTGGGCGCCACAGCACCAGCAGCTTGCCGATGTGCTGAATCGGCGCGGCCGAGAGTTCGTCGGCCAGCTGGGCCAGCATGGCTTCGCGGGCTACGCGGTCGTCCGAGAAAACGCGGACCTTGATCAGGCCGTGGGCCTTCAAGGCCACATCGGCTTCCTTCACGATGGCAGGGGTCAAACCCTCGCCGCCGATCATCACGACCGGGTCGAGGTGGTGGGCTTCGCCCCGCTTTTCCTTTCGGGCAGCGGGTGTCAATTGAATCGCAGGCATCGCCGTATTATCCCCTCAACATGAAAACCCAGACCAAAAGCAAAAAGGTCAACAAGGCGTGGCTGCATGACCATGTCAACGACACCTATGTGCGCCTGGCCAAAAAAGACGGCTACCGGGCGCGCGCAGCCTACAAACTGAAGGAAATCGACGAGACTTTCCAGCTGATCCGCCCCGGCCAGGTGGTGGTTGACCTGGGTGCCTGCCCCGGCGCCTGGAGCCAGTACCTGCGGCGGCGCTTTGCCCCCAAGGTGGCTGGCGTGGGGGGCGCTGCCAGCGGTGAGCTCGACGGCACCATCATCGCGCTGGACATGCTGGATTTCGAGCCGATCGACGGCGTGACCTTCATCCAGGGCGATTTCGGCGACGACGCCGTGTTGCAGCAACTGGAAGCGGCGCTGGCCGGCCGGCCGGTGGACCTGGTGGTCTCGGACATGGCGCCCAACCTGTCGGGCATTGCCAGCACGGACGCGGCGCGGATCGAAAACCTGGTCGAGCTGGCAGTGGATTTCGCCGCCAGGCACCTCAAGCGCGACGGCGCGCTGGTCGCCAAGGTCTTCCACGGCGCGGCGCACGACCCGCTGGTCCAGCTCTTTCGTGACACCTTCCGGGTCGTGAAACCCGTCAAACCCAAGGCTTCGCGCGACAAGTCGTCGGAAACCTTTCTGGTCGGCATGGGTCTGAAAACCCGATGAGCCGCATGGCGCAAGGCCATTGGGCAAGCGACAGGCCGGCTGGTGGCCGGATTAAGCCGGTTTTCCTCCCGCAGACACGCGGCCAAAGTGGCCTATTGACTGCCTTAGAATCGACCCTATATGCGGTTAAGCAGCCGTGCCGGCATTTTCCGGCCGGTAGCGAGCGATGGATCATATGAAGGAGCCGCGGTGAACAATCAGTGGATTTCGAAGATCGCCGTTTGGCTGGTGATCGCCTTGGTGCTTTTCACCGTGTTCAAGCAATTCGACCGTGCGTCGGTGCAGGGCAGTCAGGTGGGCTACTCCGAGTTCCTGGAGCAGGTGCGCAACAAGCACGTCACGAACGTGAAGATCCAGGAAGGCCCGGGCAGCGTCGAGATCGAGGCTGTCACGACCGATGGGACGAAGATCCGCACCACCGGCACGCTGCTGGATCGGGGCCTGACCGGCGACCTGATCAACAACGGCGTGAAGTTTGAAGTGCGCCCACGTGAGGAGCCGTCGCTGTTGACCAGCCTGCTGCTCTCCTGGGGCCCGATGCTGCTGTTGATCGGCGTCTGGGTGTATTTCATGCGGCAGATGCAAGGCGGTGGCAAGGGCGGAGCATTCAGCTTCGGCAAGTCCAAGGCCCGCATGCTGGATGAAGCCAACAACTCGACCACCTTTGCCGATGTCGCAGGCTGCGATGAAGCCAAGGAAGAGGTCAAGGAACTGGTCGACTTCCTGAAGGATCCGCAGAAGTTCCAGAAGCTGGGCGGTCGCATTCCGCGTGGCGTGTTGCTGGTCGGCCCTCCGGGCACCGGCAAGACCTTGCTGGCCAAGGCGATTGCCGGTGAAGCCAAGGTGCCGTTCTTCTCGATCTCGGGTTCCGACTTCGTTGAAATGTTCGTCGGTGTCGGTGCCGCCCGCGTGCGCGACATGTTCGAGCAGGCCAAGAAGAGCGCGCCCTGCATCATCTTCGTCGACGAAATCGACGCCGTTGGCCGCCACCGTGGTGCCGGCCTGGGCGGCGGCAACGACGAACGCGAGCAGACGCTGAACCAGATGCTGGTCGAGATGGACGGCTTCGAGACCAACCTGGGCGTGATCGTGATGGCCGCCACCAACCGGCCGGACATCCTGGACCCCGCGCTGCTGCGTCCGGGCCGTTTCGACCGCCAGGTCTACGTGACCCTGCCGGACGTGCGTGGCCGCGAACAGATCCTGAACGTGCACATGCGCAAGGTGCCGGTCGGACAAGACATCCGCGCCGACATCCTGGCCCGTGGCACGCCTGGCTTCTCGGGTGCCGACCTGGCCAACCTGGTCAACGAAGCCGCCTTGTTCGCCGCGCGCCGCAATGGTCGCGTGGTCGAGATGGTCGACTTCGAGAAGGCCAAGGACAAGATCATGATGGGCCCGGAGCGCAAGTCCATGGTCATGGACGAGGAAGAGCGCAGGAACACCGCCTACCACGAGGCCGGTCACGCCATCATTGCGCAGTTGCTGCCGAAGCTGGACCCGGTCCACAAGGTCACCATCATTCCGCGTGGGGGTGCCCTGGGCGTGACGATTTCGCTGCCCGAGAAGGACCGCTACAGCGTCGACAAGGTCCGCATGCTGAGCCGCATCTCGATGCTGTTTGGTGGCCGCATTGCTGAAGAAGTCTTCATGGACCAGATGACGACCGGTGCCAGCAGCGACTTCGAACGCGCCACGCAAACGGCCAAGGACATGGTGATGCGCTACGGCATGACCGACGCGCTGGGCCCCATCGTGTACTCGGAAAACGAAGGCGAGGTGTTCCTCGGTCGTTCGGTCACGAAGACGACCAACATGTCCGAGGAAACCATGCGCAAGGTGGATGCCGAAGTTCGCCGCATCATCGATGAGCAATACAACATTGCGCGCAGGCTGATCGAGGACAACGCCGACAAGATGCATGCGATGGCCAAGGCGCTGCTCGAATGGGAGACCATCGACGGTGATCAGATTGCCGACATCATGGGTGGCAAGCCGCCGCGTCCGCCCAAGGACTGGACGCCTTCGGCCAGCAAGACCGGCACCGGCCCGACGCCGCCAGTCAATCCTGACAGCGCGCCTGCAGCCGCCTGAGCTTCATCGCACGGCGCATGACTTGTGCGCCAGACCTTCAACGGGGCTTCATGCCCCGTTGTGCGTTTCCGGACCGGAGTTCATCGCCCATGCCCTGGCAAACCACCCGCTTCCTGATCGACCTGCAGCGTCCGCAGGTGATGGGCATCGTCAACGTCACCCCGGACTCGTTTTCCGACGGCGGCCACCATGCTGCGCCCGAGCAGGCGATGGCCCACTGCGAGTTGCTGCTGGCCGAGGGGGCGGACATTCTGGACATTGGCGGAGAGTCGACCCGACCCGGTTCCGTCATGCCGAGTTGGCAGGATGAGCTGGCTCGGGTGCTGCCGGTGGTGCGCCATGCGGTGACGCTGGGCGTGCCGGTGTCGGTCGACACCAGCCGGCCCGAGGTCATCGCCGAGGTGCTGGCCGCGGGGGCCGACATCATCAACGATATCCGCTCGCTGACCTGGCCAGGCGCGCTGGCCTGCGTGGCCCAGGCGCCGCAGGCCGGCATCTGCGTGATGCACATGCAGGGCCAGCCCGGCACCATGCAGTTGCAGCCGCACTACGACGATGTGCTGGCCGACGTGCGGGCGTTTCTCGCTGAGCGCGTGCAGGTGCTGCGCGAGGTGGGTGTGGCCGACGCGCGCATCGTGCTCGACCCGGGTTACGGCTTCGGCAAGACGGCCGAGCACAACTGGGCCTTGCTGCGCGGCCAGGCCCAGCTCCTGGACCTGGGCTTTCCCCTGCTGGCCGGCTGGTCACGCAAAGGCACACTCGGCCAGCTGACCGGCCGGCCGGTTGGCGAGCGCATGGTCGCCAGCGTGGCCGCGGCGCTCGCTGCCGCAGCACACGGTGCACGTGTGCTGCGGGTGCACGACGTGGCAGCCACGGTCGATGCAGTGAAGGTCTGGCAGGCTGCCGGTCTGGTTGCGTGAAGCGGCGCTAATTTTTTTCTTCTCATCTCCATCAAGACGCTGCTTTCACGGCGCGGGAACACCTCCATGGCACGACAGTTTTTTGGCACCGACGGCATTCGCGGTACCGTGGGCACCTATCCGATCACCGCGGACTTTTCGCTGCGCCTGGGCCATGCCGTTGGGCAGGTGCTGGCCGCCGCCAGCCCGGGCCGCCAGCCGACGGTGTTGATCGGCAAGGACACGCGCATTTCCGGCTACATGATGGAGTCTGCGCTGGAGGCGGGTTTTGTCTCGGCCGGCGTCAACGTGCTGCTCACCGGGCCGTTGCCGACCCCCGGTGTCGCTTACCTGACGCGGGCGCTGCGCCTGGACCTCGGGGTGGTCATCAGCGCTTCGCACAACGCCTTTCCCGACAACGGCATCAAGTTCTTCTCGGCCCGCGGCGAGAAGCTGCCCGATGCGTGGGAAGAGGCGGTTGAACAGGCACTGGCGCAGCCGCCGGCCTGGGCCGACTCGGCGCACCTGGGGCGCGCCCGCCGGTTGAGCGACGCGCAAGGCCGTTACGTCGAGTTCTGCAAGAGCACGGTCAGCGGCGAGCTGACGCTCAAGGGCCTGAAGATCGTCGTTGACGCAGCGCACGGTGCCGCGTACCAGGTCGCGCCAGCCGTGTTTCACGAACTTGGCGCCGAGGTGATCAGCATCGGCGTGTCGCCCAACGGCATCAACATCAACGCCAACGTTGGCGCTACCGCGCCGGCAGCGCTGGTCGCCGCGGTGCAGCAACATGGCGCCGACTATGGCGTGGCGCTGGACGGTGACGCCGACCGGCTGCAACTGGTGGATGGGGCAGGGCGGCTGTTCAACGGCGACGAACTGCTGTTCCTGCTTGCCCAGGACCGGCAGGCGCTGGGCGAAGCGGTGCCGGGGGTGGTTGGTACGCTGATGACCAACATGGCGGTCGAGCTGGCGCTGGCCGAAAGCGGCATCGAGCTGGTGCGCGCCAAGGTGGGTGACCGTTACGTGCTGGAAGAACTGGGCCGGCGCGGCTGGCTGCTGGGTGGTGAAAGCTCGGGCCACCTGCTGGTGCTGGACTGCCACAGCACCGGTGACGGCATCGTCAGTGCGCTGCAAGTGCTGCAGGCGGTGCAGCGCAGTGGACGCAGCCTGGCCGAATTGGTTGCCCCGGTTCAGCTGTTCCCGCAGACCATGATCAATGTGCGGCTGGCCGACGGCAGCGACTGGCGCGCCAACCGCGTGCTGGCAGACGCAACCGAAGCCGCTGAAAAGGCGCTGGGTCGCAGCGGGCGGGTGCTGATCCGTGCTTCCGGCACCGAGCCGGTGCTGCGCGTGATGGTGGAGGCACGCGACCCGCACCAGGCTCGCCAGACCGCAGAGCAACTCGCCGCAGCGGCGGTTCAAGCCGCCTGAGACGCTGGCAAGCCGTTGTTTTGTCGAGGTTTTCTCCAGGAAGTAGGCGTTTCATGACGGTCTGGTGACGGCTTCGTGGCGTCGCCGGATCATTGTCATGAATGTCACAGCGGTGTCACAGACCGTTTCTACAGTGCAGGCATCGCGGGGCATTGCGCCCCGATTCCCCACTGACGAAGGGTCTGTTCCATGGTTTCCACTTTCGTTCGTTTCTCGCTGGCCAGCGCTGCGCTGGCATTTGCCTCCACCGCCTTTGCGCAAGACGTGACCGGCGCAGGCGCCTCGTTCCCCGCTCCGGTGTACGCCAAGTGGGCGGACCTCTACAGCAAGGCCAGCGGCGCGCACATCAACTACCAATCGGTGGGTTCGGGTGCCGGCATCAAGCAGATCAAGGCCAAGACGGTGGACTTCGGTGCCTCCGACGCGCCGCTGAAGGACGAAGAACTCTCCGCTGACGGCATGGTCCAGTTCCCCACCGTGATCGGCGGCGTCGTGCCGGTGGTCAACATCAAGGGCATCGCCCCGGGCCAACTGAAGCTGACGGGCCAGGTGCTGGGCGACATCTACCTGGGCAAGGTCACCAAGTGGAACGACGCTGCCATCGCCGCGCTGAACGCCGGTGTGGCGCTGCCGGACGCCGAGATCGCCGTGGTCCGCCGCGCTGACGGCTCGGGCACCAGCTTCATCTTCACGAACTACCTGTCCAAGGTGAATGCCGATTGGAAGGCCAAGGTTGGCGAAGGCACTGCCGTCAACTGGCCGACCGGCGCCGGCGGCAAGGGCAACGAGGGCGTGTCGTCCTACGTGCAGCGCCTGCCGAACTCCATCGGCTACGTCGAATACGCCTATGCCAAGCAGAACAAGATGGCGTTCGTGATGCTGAAGAACAAGGACGGCCAGTTCGTCGGCCCGGATGACCTGAACTTCAAGGCCGCCGCCGCGGGTGCCGACTGGTCCAAGAGCTTCTACCAAGTGCTGACCGAGCAGGCCGGCAAGGACAGCTGGCCCATCACTGGCGCCACCTTCATCCTGATGCACAAGGTGCAGGACAAGCCGGCCCAGGCTGCTGCCGCGCTGAAGTTCTTCGACTGGGCCTACAGCAATGGCGACAAGCCGGCGATGGAGCTGGAATACGTTGCGCTGCCCGACTCGCTCAAGGCCTTGATCCACAAGCAGTGGGCCGAGATCAAGGACGGTTCCGGCAAGGCCATCGCCTACAAGTGATCCTGCACTGAGCGCACAGCAGGGCGCGGCGGCCGGTGGCCGCCTCCGCCCCGCCTGTGCGCCGTGCCACTGGAGCCTCCAAAGTGACTGCTACGATGCCTGCACACTCACTGCCTTCCGACATCGAGATGGTCCGAACCTCTCCTGCGGGCCGTCCCGGTTCGCGGCGCATGCGCGCGCCCTGGGCCGATCGGCTGTTTTCACTGGCCGCCCATTCGGCTGCCTGGCTGACGCTGGCCCTGCTGCTGGGCATCCTGATTTCTCTTGTGGTGGGCGCGATGCCTGCCATCCGTGAATACGGGTTCTCGTTCCTCTGGCGCACCGAATGGGACCCCGTTGGGGACCACTACGGCGGCCTGGTGATGATTTACGGCACGCTGATGACCTCGGTCATCGCGCTGCTGATCGCCGTGCCGGTGAGCTTCGGCATCGCGCTGTTCCTGACAGAACTCTCGCCGAACTGGTTGAAGCGGCCGCTGGGCATCGCGGTCGAGTTGCTGGCGGCTGTGCCGTCCATCGTCTACGGCATGTGGGGCCTGCTGGTCTTCAGCCCGCTGCTGGCCACTTATGTGCAGCAACCGCTGCAGCACCTGTTCAAGGGTGTGCCCGTGCTGGGTGCGTTTTTCTCCGGCCCGCCGGTGGGCATCGGCCTGCTGTCGGCCGGCATCATCCTGGCGATCATGATCATCCCGTTCATTGCCTCGGTGATGCGCGACGTGTTCGAGGTGACGCCGCCGATGCTCAAAGAATCGGCCTACGGACTGGGCTCGACGACCTGGGAAGTGATGTTCAAGGTCGTGCTGCCGTTCACCAAGACCGGGGTGGTCGGCGGCATCATGCTGGGCCTGGGCCGTGCGCTGGGCGAGACCATGGCGGTCACCTTCCTGATCGGCAATGCGAACCAGCTGAACTCGCTGTCGCTGTTCGAGCCGGCCAACAGCATCACCTCTGCGCTGGCCAATGAGTTCGCCGAAGCCGGCGAGGGCCTGCACCAGGCCTCGCTGATCTACCTTGGCCTGGTGCTGTTTTTCATCACGTTCGTGGTGCTGGCCTGCTCCAAGCTGCTGCTGGCCCGCCTCAAGAAGAATGAAGGGAGCCGCACATGAGCTTGGCGACTCTGGACGCTGGCCGCCTGGCCATGCACAAGCGGCGCCAGCGCGTCAACACGGTGGCGCTGACGCTGTCGCTGGCGGCCATGGCCTTCGGCGTGTTCTGGCTACTGTGGATCCTGTTCGAGACCTTCCGGCTGGGCATTGGTGGTCTGAATCTGGCCGTGTTCACCGAAATGACACCGCCGCCGCAGGACGAGGGCGGGGGGCTGGCCAATGCCATCTATGGTTCCCTGATGATGGTGACCTTGGCCACCTGCGTCGGCACGCCGATCGGCATCCTTGCTGGTATCTACCTGGCCGAGTACGGCCAGAAGGCCTGGCTGGGCCGCATCACCCAGTTCATCAACGACATCCTGCTGTCGGCACCGTCCATCGTGATCGGGCTGTTTGTCGGCTGGGTCGTGGTGGTGCAGTTCAAGAGCTATTCGGGCTGGGCAGGCGTTGCCGCGCTGTCGCTCATCGTGATCCCGGTGGTCATCCGCACCACCGAGAACATGCTGACGCTGGTGCCGCATGCGCTGCGTGAAGCGGCCTACGCGCTGGGCACACCGAAGTGGAAGGTGATCTTCTCGATCACGCTGAAGTCGGCCCGTGCCGGCGTCGTCACCGGTGTGCTGCTGGCCGTGGCCCGCATTGCAGGGGAAACCGCGCCGCTGCTGTTCACCGCGCTGTCCAACCAGTTCTGGTCGTCCGACCTGAGCAAGCCCATGGCCAGCCTGCCGGTGACGATCTTCAAGTTCGCGATGAGCCCTTACGAGAACTGGCAGAAGCTGGCCTGGGCCGGCGTGTTCCTGATCACGATGGGCGTGCTGGCACTGAACATCCTCGCGCGGGTCTTCTTCCGCAAACAACACTGATTTCTGGCGAACACCATCATGGATGCAAAAGTCGAACTTCCCGTGACCGAGAAAGCCAAGATCACGGTGCGGGACCTGAACTTCTACTACGGCAGCTTCCACGCGCTCAAGCGCATCAACCTGGACATTCCCGAGAAGAAGGCCACGGCATTCATCGGTCCGTCGGGTTGCGGCAAGTCCACGCTGCTGCGCACCTTCAACCGCATGTTCGAGCTCTACCCCGAGCAGCGCGCCGAAGGCCAGATCCTGGTCGACGGCGAGAACGTGCTGGACAGCAAGCTGGATGTGTCGCTGATCCGTGCCAAGGTTGGCATGGTCTTCCAGAAACCCACGCCCTTCCCGATGTCGATCTACGACAACATCGCGTTTGGCGTGCGGCTGTTCGAGAACCTGTCGCGCGTCGAGATGGACGAGCGGGTGGAATGGGCGCTGAAGAAGTCCGCGCTGTGGACCGAGGTCAAGGACAAGCTGGGCCAGAGCGGCTCGGGCCTGTCGGGCGGCCAGCAGCAGCGGCTGTGCATTGCGCGCGGCATCGCGATCAAGCCGGAAGTGCTGCTGCTGGACGAACCCTGCTCCGCACTGGACCCGATCTCTACCGGCAAGGTCGAGGAACTGATCACCGAGCTGAAGAGCGACTACACCGTGGTCATCGTCACGCACAACATGCAGCAGGCTGCCCGTGTTTCGGACTACACCGCCTACATGTACCTGGGCGACCTGATCGAATTCGGCCCGACACGTGACCTCTTCATGAAGCCGAAGAAGAAGGACACCGAGGACTACATCACCGGTCGCTTCGGCTGACCGCCCCCGCGTCGCGGTGCCATCCAAGGGAACAGAACATGAGTGACAAACACCTCTCCACCCAGTTCGACGCTGAGCTCAGCGCCGTCTCCACCCGCGTGCTGGAAATGGGCGGGCTGGTCGAGGCGCAGGTGGCGCAAGCCATCTACGCGCTGACCAACTACAGCGCCGAAACCGCCACCCAGGTGCTGGCGCTGGAAGAGCGCGTGAACCGGCTGGAAGTCGAGATCGATGCCGACCTGTCGGCCATCATTGCCCGCCGCCAGCCGACCGCACGCGACCTGCGCCTGCTGATCGCCATCTCCAAGACCATCGGCAACCTGGAGCGCGTGGGTGACGAAGCCGCCCGCATCGCCCGCACGGTGCAGCGCCTGATCAACACGGGGGTGTTCAGCCGTCTGCGCCTGCCGGTGCAGGACGTGTCCTTCGAAGCCAGCCTGGCCACTGCCTCGCTGCGCAAGGCGCTGGACGCGTTTGCCCGCCTGGACACGGTGCAGGCGCTGGACGTGATCAAGCAGGACGGCCAGATCGACCAGGAGTTCGACGGCCTGATGCGCAAGCTGATCACCTACATGATGGAAGACCCGCGCACCATCTCGGCCAGCATCGACCTGGTGTTCGTGGCCAAGGCCATCGAGCGCGTGGGCGACCATGCCAAGAACCTGGCCGAGCAGATCATCTACATCGTCAAGGGCACCGACGTGCGCCACAACACGGTTGAAGCGGTGGAAACCATCGCGTTGACCCGCAACTGACCCACGGGACACCCACATGCCCTCCATTCTGGTGGTTGAAGACGAATCGGCGATTGCCGAGCTGATTGCCATCAACCTGCGCCATGCGGGTTTTGAGATCACGCTGGCTGAAAACGCCGACCAGGCGCTGGTTGCGGTGGACGCCGTGCTGCCGGACCTGGTGCTGCTGGACTGGATGCTGCCGGGACAGTCCGGCGTGGCCCTGGCCCGCCGCTGGCGTGCCGACGCGCGCACCAAGGAACTGCCCATCATCATGCTGACGGCGCGGGCAGACGAATCCGACAAGGTTTCGGGCCTGGACGCTGGGGCGGATGACTACCTGACCAAGCCGTTCTCGACCCAGGAACTGCTGGCCCGCATCCGCGCCGTGCTGCGTCGCCGCGTGCCAGAGGCGCTGGACGCTGCGGTCGAAGTCGGCGGCCTGCGGCTGGACCCGTCTACCCGCCGCGTTGCCCGCCTGGGCGTGGAGCTGAAGCTGGGGCCCACCGAGTTCCGCCTGCTGCATTTCTTCCTCACCCATCCGGAGCGGGTGCACAGCCGGGCCCAACTGCTGGACCGGGTCTGGGGCGATCATGTGTTCATCGAGGAACGCACGGTGGACGTGCACGTCAAGCGCCTGCGCGAGGCGCTGCAACCGGCGCAGTGCGCCCAGATGATCGAGACTGTGCGCGGCGCCGGCTACCGGTTGACGCAACAGGTCATGGCCTCCGCGCCTTCGGCCTGACCCCGCCTTTCGGGAAATCCGCATGTTCTGGTTGGGGCCGCGGGTCCTCTTCGCGGTGATGGCTGCGGTTGTCGGTGGCGCCTTGGGTCACCTGTGTGGCGAACGCCTTGGCATGCCGCAACTGGGCAGCCTGCTGGGCTCGGGCGTGCTGGTCGCGTTGGCTGCAGTGGTCGACAGCCTGCGTGGCGCCCAGCTGCTGGGCTGGCTGACCGGTGAGCTTGACGATGGCTGCCCGCGCCAGAACGGTTTCTGGGGCGAGGCCGGTGCGCGCATCGAGCGCGCGCTGCGGCAGCGCGAGAAGGCCACCGCGCGTGAGCGCGAGCGGCTGAGCCAGTTCCTGTCTGGCATCGAGGCTTCACCGAACGGCGTGCTGCTGCTGGATGCCCGGGAGCAGATCGAATGGTGCAACCAGGTCGCGGCCGAGCACCTGGGGCTGGACGCGCAGCGCGACCTGCAGCAGCGCATCACCAACCTGGTCCGCGCGCCGGCTTTCGTGGCCCACCTGCACGGCGGCCCCAGCGACCAGCCGGTGCAGATCCCCAGCCTGCATGGCCGCGGCCAACTCTCCATCCTCGTGCGGCCCTATGGCGACGGCCAACACCTGCTGATCACCCAGGACGTGACCGCGCGTGAGCGGGCCGATGCCACCCGGCGGGATTTCGTCGCCAACGTCTCGCACGAGATCCGCACGCCACTGACGGTGCTCGCCGGCTTTGTCGAAACCATGGCCACCTTGCCGCTCAGCGAGGTCGAGCGCCAGCGCGTCCTGTCGCTGATGGGCCAGCAGACCCGCCGCATGCAGGCCCTTGTGGGCGACCTGCTGACGCTGACCCGCCTGGAGGGCAGCCCGCGCCCGCCGTCGGATGCCTGGCTGCCGCTGCAGCGCCTGGGCGATGCAGTCGACACCGATGCCCGCAGCCTGTCCAACGGCAGGCACCAGCTCAGCTTCCATTGGGAAGACGAGGCCAACGGCGAAGCGGATGGCGCCAAAGGCCTGCAACTGGCCGGCAACGAGGTGGAACTGCAAAGCGGCGTGGGCAACCTGGTCAACAATGCGGTGCGCTACACGCCGGACGGTGGCACGGTCAGCGTGCGTTGCTGCCGCCGGCCGGATGGTGCGCTAGAGATCCGCGTCAGCGACACCGGGCCCGGCATTGCGCCCGAACACCTGCCCCGCCTCACTGAACGCTTCTATCGCGTCGACGGCAGCCGCTCGCGCGACACCGGCGGCACCGGCCTGGGCCTGTCCATCGTCAAGCACGTGGCGCAGCGCCATGGCGGCGAGCTGCGCATTGCCAGCGAGCTCGGCCGCGGCTCGACCTTCACGCTGTTGCTGCCTGCCTCGCGGGTCCGCCCGCTGGTCTCGCAGCCGCAAGCGGCCACCGCGTCCAGCTGAAATCCGGTCAGGAGCCGCGCCGGTACAACGCGAAGTATTCGCCGCGGTCCACCGGCCGGTGGAACTTGGCGAGCAGTTGCCATCCGGCCGGCGCTTCGGCCTGGGCGGTGCGCGTCAACAGCAGCTGGTAGTCGCAGGTCGCAGGCATCGGGATGTCCGCGGGTGGGGTAGTCGGGAGCAAGGCCTTGGCAGCGGCCACCTTGTCCTCTTCGCTGCGCGCGTCCACCTGGTA
This sequence comes from Ideonella azotifigens, assembly GCF_006519715.1. Taxonomy (GTDB): domain Bacteria; phylum Pseudomonadota; class Gammaproteobacteria; order Burkholderiales; family Burkholderiaceae_C; genus Ideonella; species Ideonella azotifigens. The sequence goes on along the minus strand of NZ_VIDT01000015.1, from coordinate 720 downwards.
GTTGCCGAACACCTCCAGCCCGGCCACGTGCGTGCGGCTCAGGCCCGGCGCCAGCAGGCAGGCATGGGCCGGCACCAGGCGGGCAATCTGCTGCACCAGCGGGCGCGTGCTGCGGCCGTAGTCCAGCACCGGCAGCAGCAGCGTCATCAGCAGCAGCCAGGCCAGCGCCACGCCGCTGGCCGGCAGCACCAGGCTCTTCCACAGCGGGTGGCGATGCCGCGAGGTGCGCCAGCGCACCAGCCACAGCCAAGCCAGCGTGCCAGCCACGGCAAAGGCCAGCGCCAGCAGGGAGAACTCCGATTCGTAACCCGGCACCAAGCGCAGGATGTTGCGCAGCGGCTGCGGCGGCGTGCCGGTTTGCGTCGAGAAGTAGATCACCCAGATGGCGAGGCCGGCCACGCTGAAGAAGAACACCGAGAACCAGTCGATGGCCGCGCCGGTGCTGCGTTGCAGCGTGGGCAGCGCAAATGCCGCCAGGATGGCCAGCCCGGGCAGCGCCAGCATCAGCGCCCGGTCCGAGCCGCCCATCAGCACCGAGCTGAGCAGTGCAATCAGCACCGTGCTGGCCGGAATGGCAATGTGCCGGTACGGCCAATGGCTGCGCCAGCGCCACAGCGTCCACACGGCCATGGGCCAGGCCGGCCAGGTGAACCACAGCAGCAGGCGCAGCAGCCCCAGCCACTCGGCCGGCTGCTCGCGCAAGGCCACGCGCCATTGCCA
>NZ_VIDT01000149.1 GCF_006519715.1 Ideonella azotifigens | reverse complement strand
AGGTCCGAACGGGTGCCAGCTGAAAGGCGAAGTCGGCGCCTTGTGACGAAGGCATCAGCCGGATCTGCGAACCGTGCAGCTGCAGGATGCGGCTGACGATGACCAGGCCCAAACCGCCGGCACGGCCGCGCAGCCCGGTCTGGAAACTGGGCCGCACGAACAGATGCGGCTTCAGGTGCTCCAGCACGCCGGGGCCGTCGTCCCGCACCCGAACCTCCACCGCCTGGCCCAGCGCGCGCAGTCGCAGCTCGATCAACCCGCCCGGCGGCGTGTGGCGGATCGCGTTGTCGATCAGGTTGGTCAGCACCCGTTCGATCAGGCCCAGGTCCGCGTCCACCTGCGGCAGCGCCGGTGCAATGTCGGCCTGCAGCCGCTGGCCACGTGCCTCGGCCGCCAGCGCGAACTTTTGGCAGACGTCCTGCACCAGGTCCGGCAGCGCGAAGACCTCGCGGCTCAGCGTCACCGCGCCGTACTCCAGCCGCGCCAGTTCGAACAGCTCCTGTGCCAGCCGGCCCACCTGGCGGCTCTGCCCAATGGCCACGTCCAGGTAGCGGGCCCGCTCCGCTTCGCTGAGCAGCGCGGCCTTCAGCTTCAGCGTCTCCAGGTAGCCGTGCAGCGAGGTCAGCGGCGTGCGCAGGTCGTGCGAGATGTTGGCCACCAGTTCGCGCCGCTGCTGGTCCTGGTGGCTGAGGTCCTGCCACTGCGCGGCCAGGCGCTGCGCCATGTGGCCGAAGGCCTGGCGCAGCCGGCCGATCTCGTCGTTTGACGGCGGCTCGTTGGCCAGCGCCTGCTGCGCGGCTTCCAGGCCGGCCAGGCCGTCGTGGTCGAAGTGCTGCACGATGCGCGTCAGCCTTTGCAGCGGCCGGGTGATGGCGCGCAGCGCGAGCAACCCGGCCAGCATCGCCAGGCCGGTGATCAGCGCCATCGCGCCGATGTGGGCCGGTGCATCGGCCCAGGGGTGGAGCAAGGCCTGGTGCTCCTCGCCGATCAGCACCACGTAGACGTAGCCCGCGAGCCGGCCGTTGGTCCACAGCGGCGCGGCGCTGAAGACCTTCTGCCCGGCCTCGCTGCGCGGGTCGTCACCCCACACCGGCAGCGTGGCGCCGGCCAGCAGGCGCTGCAGCGGCGCGAGGTTCACCTGGTGCCGCTTCAGGTGCCCTGGCGGCGCTGCATCGGCAATGATCTTCCCGTCCGGCCCCAGCAGGTACAGCTCCACGCTGGGGTTCACGTCCATCAGCTTGGTGAACAGGCGCTGCACGTTGCCCGCATCGGGTCCGTCCGGCAGCATCAACAGTTCATGGCCGGCGATGTGCCCCGCCAGTCCCAGCGACAGGCGCTGCACCACCTCCTGCTCGCGCTGCTCGCCGGCGTGGATCTGCAGCGCCGTCGCTGCGAGGCCGCAGGCCAGCAGCAGGCCGCCGAACAGCAGCGCCAATCGGGTGGAAAGCGACCAGCCGCGCTTCACGCCGGCACCTCCGCCGCGAAGCGGTAGCCGCGGCCCCACACGGTGAGTACCAGCTGTGGCAGCGCGGGGTTCTGTTCCACCTTCAGCCGCAGCCGGTTGATGTGGGTGTTGACCGTGTGTTCGTAGCCGTCGTGCTGGTAGCCCCAGACCTTGTTCAGCAGGTCCATGCGCGAGAACACCTGGCCGGGGTGGCGGGCGAGGAAATACAACAGGTCGAACTCGCGCGGTGTCAGTTCGATCAACTTGCCGTCCCGCCGCAATTCGCGCGCCAGCGGGTCGATCTCCAGCCCGTGCAGCGACAGCGCGCCGGACTCGATGCGCGCGTCGCGCGCCAGCGCCTCGGTGCGGCGCAGCAAGGCTTTCACGCGGGCGGCCAGCTCCAGCATCGAGAAGGGTTTGGGGAGGTAGTCGTCGGCACCCAGTTCCAGCCCGAGGATGCGGTGCACCTCGCTGGCCCGGGCGCTGATCATGATGATGGGCGTGTAGCGCGCCATGGTCCGCGCGCGGCGGCAGATTTCAAGCCCGTCCACGCCTGGCAGCATCAGGTCCAGCACCAGTGCGTCCCAATGGCTGCGCGCCAGCAGCTCGGCGCCGAGGTCGCCGCTGGCCGCATGCATCACGTCCAGGCCTTCTTCACGCAGGTGCATCTGCACCAGCTCGGCAATCGGCGCGTCGTCTTCGACCAGCAGGACTTTTTTCGGCACAGGGTTCGGCATCGCTTGGCACGGGCAGGCGCACGCCCGCCCCAGGCCATTGTTCGGCCGGTGCGCACGCGCAGGTTTCACGTTTTGTTGAAGCTTTTCAGGCTTCGGTGAACCTTGGTCGCGCGAGCCGGCGAAACCTGACAGGCCTTGGCCACGATGAACGAAAAAAAGCCCGGCGTGCGAGCGGCCGGGCTGGTGTGGAACGAGTGAGGCTTACTTGAACCGGTAGGTCGCGCTGGCGTAGAAGAAGCGGCCGCGCGGGTCGGTGTAGCTGGGGTCGTAGCCGGAGAGGAAGTACCAGGCCTGTTGCGAGAACGGCGGCGCAGTGTCGAACAGGTTCTGCACCCCGCCGCGCAGCGTGAAGTCCTTGGTGATGTCCCAGGCGCCGGACAGGTTCCACAGCGTGTACGCCGAGACGCGGCGGTCATCCTTGCCGATGATGTGCTGGTCCTTGTAGCCCGAGAGGTAGTTGTTGGACAGCGTGGCCGAGTACGGGCCCTGTTCCCAGTCCAAGGCCACCGTGTGCCGCCAGCGCTGCACCACGCCGTCGTTGACGAACTCGCCGAGGTTGCTCACGAAGGGGTCGCCGTTGCCGGTCTGCTGCTTGGACGAAACGGTCCAGGTGCCATTCAGCCGCACGCCGAAGGTGCCGACACCGCTTTGCAGCTTGCTGAGCGACAGGCCGATGTCCAGGCCAGAGATGCGCTGCTGGCCGCGGTTCTGCTTGACCAGGTCGATGTAGCAGATCGAGTTGTCGTCCGGGTCCAGGTCGTCGCCACACACGCGCATGAAGTCGCTGTCGGGGTCGCCGGCCGGGTCGTTGTAGCGGTGCACCAGGCTGCCGTACTTGTCCAGGTGGGCCAGGATCACGTCCACACCGATGGTGCTGATGGTGTCCTTCTTCTGGACGTTCCAGTAATCCAGGCTGACGCTCATGCCGCGCTGGGGCTCGAACACCGTGCCCAGCGTGAACTGGCGCGAGCGCTCGGGCTTCAGCTTGGCATTGCTGTAGTTCAGCGTGGTCCAGAGGTCGGAACAGTCGGTGACGGTGTTCTCCGGATCATTGGCCAGGCAGACGGGGTCGGTGACCGTGGCGGCGGAGCCTTCGGTCACCGGGCGGTACAGGTCCGACAGGCTGGGCGCGCGGAAGCCCGAACCAGCGGAAGCGCGGAACATCAGTTCCGGCGTGACGGTGTACTTCAGGCCGATCTTCGGGCTGGTCGCGCTGCCGGTGACTTCGTAGTGCTCGTAGCGCACGGCGGCCTGCAGCTCCAGCTGCTTGGTGACGGGAGCGCTGATTTCGCCGAACACCGCGCCCACGTGGCGCGAGCGGCCAAAGTCGGCGTCCTGGCCTTGCGAGGTCTCGCCGAGGATCAGATCGTCCGCCAGTGCCTGCGACTGGTGGTAGTTCTGGCGCTCGCGGCGGAACTCGCCACCCAACGCCAATGCCATGTCGCCGCCGGAGAGCTTCATCACCGGGCGCGAGGCCTTGAAGTCCACGCCGTCCATCTGGCCTGACGCGTGGCGCACTTCGCCCCGGATCTGCGCCGTGTTGTAGAGCGCCTGGCCGGCCGAGCCGGAGGCACCAAACGGGTTCAGCGTGCCGTCGGCAAAACCGTCGCGGATCATGTCCTCGTTCAGGTAACCGTTGTGGTCGCGGTCGGACACGAGGCTGGTGCTGTGGTTCAGCGCGACCTCGTAGTCCCACGTTGACACATTGCCATTCATGCCCAGCACGTAGCGCTGACCGGTGGACACCAGTTCGCTGGTGCGCAGGCCGGCCTCGACCAGGCGGGTGCGCGCGGTGATGCTGCGGTCTTCGTCGTCCGGATCCAACGTGGTGAGGGTGGTTCCGGCCAGCGCGGGGATCAGCGAGACGTCGACTTCGGCGTCAATGCGGTTGGGCGTGCCCGAATACAAGGTGCTCGAACGGGCCCAGGAGGCTTCGCCGAACAGCTGGTGGCCGCCGCCCAGGTCCCACACGCCACGGCCGAACACGCTGGTCTTGGTCGACTTCGGGTACAGCTCGATGTCGCGCATGTAGTCATAGGTGCAACCGTCGGCGCCGCCAATGCCTTCCGGGAGGTAAAGCGTGGCGGGTGGGTTGCAGCCGGTGGCGGCGGCTGGGTTGATGGTCCTGGAGTCGATGACCGTCTTGCCGTTGCTGGAGTAGCCGTCGGCGATCAGGCTGTCGCGTTGGGAGCCACTGAGGATCAGGTTGGCCGGATAGGTCGCGCTGGAAAGCAAATCCGGCAAGCGCTCGGGAATCTTCAGGTCCTTGATGAAGTGACGCTGGCGGGCGTTGAGGCTGTCGGTCTTCTGGACGTCGAACACGCCGAACAGGTTGAAGCCGTCGCGGCCATAGTCGCCCACGCCGCCCGACAGCGTGGCCGAGCGCTTGCCACCGCCGCCTTCGCCGGTCTTGCCAGCGTAGGCGCTGATCTCTCCGCCCTGGTAGTCACGCTTGGTGATGAAGTTGATCACGCCACCAATCGCGTCGCTGCCGTACAGGGACGATGCCCCGTCCAGCAGCACTTCCACGCGGTCGATGGCCGCAGCCGGAATGGTGTTGAGGTCCACGCCGGCGCCGTCACCCGGCGAAGCGAAGTTGGCCATGCGGCGGCCGTTCAGCAGCACCAGCGTGGACGAGACGCCCAGGCCGCGCAGGTTGGCCGCGTTCAGGCCGGATTGGTCGCGGAATCCGCCGTAGGCCATGCTGCCGCCGTCGGTCAGGTTGTTGGCGCTGGCGCTGATGTGCGCGACGATTTCCGCGGCCGTGGTCAGCCCCGCCTTGTCGATGTCCTTGCGCGTGATGACCTGCACCGGCAGTGCCGTTTCACCGTCAATGCGCTTGATTGCCGAGCCGGTGATCTCGACCCGTTGGGGTGTGTCGGCGGGAGCCGTCTGGGCATGCAGCAAGGCCGGGGCCGCGCCGGAAAGCAGCAGGGCCACCGCCTGGGCGCAGGCCCGAAGGCGCGTGGACCGGTGGGCAGCCGCGTGCGGCGTGACGGGGCTATGCATGAAGAGGATCCTCCGAAGCGATGCTTTGTGGTGTGTGGGTCGGTCTGCGAGTCTAGGAAGCGTTCGCGCCGCGTGTCACGGCGCTTTCACCGAGCGTCGCAATTCAGCAACTTGGCTTCACAAGGGATTGCACGGCGGTGCAAGCGACGGTGCTGTATCGGCCCTCGCAATCTCGACGCAATCCCACGGGCGACGTTTGTTCTCACGGAATGCGGTGCCAAGATGCGCCATGGCAAAGCGCCGCCTTCGGGCGGGCGCGGCAGCCGCTTTCGTGGTTCAGATGGATTTGGGATGGGTTTGGCATGAGCGAGCGCCGCAAGACGGACAAGATGAAGCAGGGCGACAGCGGCAAGCGGGCGGGCCGCAGGCTGCTGCTGGGCGGACTGGCGCTGGGCCTGGGTTTGGGCCTGGGTTTGGGCCTGGTGCCGACGCTGCAGGCCCAGGTGCAGGCGCCGAGCCGCGAGTCGGTCGGCACGGTGACCCGGGCCGGCGGCATCACCGCCGGGGCGATCCCGTTCCAGCAGGTCAAGGGCTACGCGGTGGTCATTGGCGGTGCGCTGAAGGACGACAACGACGAGGTCTGGGGCCGGCTGGTGGAACTGGCCGGTGGGCGCGGCTCGCGCTGGGTGGTGTTCGGCACCGCTTCGGAAAATCCGGACAAGACGGCGCGCCGCATCGGCGACCTGCTGGAGCGCCGCGGCGCCGTGGCCGAGCAACTGCCGGTGGCGCCTGCGCTGAAATGGGTGGACCTGGACAAGGCGGTGCGTGACCCATCGCTGTTGGAGCTGGTCAAGAACGCCAAGGGCATCTTCTTCTCCGGCGGCGCGCAGGAGCGCATCGTCGACACCTTCAACCCCGGCGGCAAGCCCACGCCGATGCTGCAGGCGATCTGGGACGTGTACCGCCGCGGTGGCGTGGTGGCCGGCACCTCGGCTGGTGCTGCGGTGATGAGCACGGTGATGTTCCGCGATGCCTTGAGCGTGCTCAGCGTGATGAAGGGCCAGCTGCGCGACGGCAAGGAGGTCGACCACGGCCTGGGCTTTGTCGGCCCGAACCTGTTCGTGGACCAGCATTTCCTCAAGCGCGGCCGCTTCGGCCGCATGATTCCGCTGATGCTGGCCAAGGGCTACAAGCTGGGCCTGGGCGTGGACGAGAACAGCGCGGCCATCGTGCAGGGCGACCAGATCGAGGTGATTGGCGGCAAGGGTGCGCTGCTGGTGGACCTGGCCGATGCGCAGACCAACCCGCAGCTCGGCGCACTGAACCTCACCGGCGCCAAGCTCAGCTACCTGGACCGTGGCGACCACTACGACCTGGGCACGCGGCAGATCGCGCCGTCCGAGCGCAAGCAGCGCGGCCAGAAGCTGGACCCGAACGCACCCGGCTACAAGCCCGACTTCACCAACGAGCCCTTCTACATCGACATGCTGGGCGACACCACGGTGGCCAATGCGATGGGCTTCCTGATCGACAGCAGCCAGAAGGAAGTGCGCGGCCTGGCCTTCGATCCCAAGGCCCAGCCCGGCGACCCATTGCCCGACCTCGGCTTCTCGTTCCGCCTCTACAAGGGCAAGGACACGCTGGGCTGGTACTCCGACGAGCAGGGCGGCGACGATTACAGCGTGGTCAACGTCTACCTGGACCTGCAGCCGGTGCGCATGGCACGGCCCTTGTTTGCGCCCTGGACCGGCCGCTGATCCGCGCACCCTGCGCCGCGCGATACTGCGGCCTTCATTTCGGTCCACGTGCGCTTTTTCTCCCCAGGAGCTTTCTGCACCATGATGCAACGCCGCCCTCTCTTGATCGCCTGCCTGACGGCCGCCCTTGGGGCCACCCTCGGCATCTTCACCAGCACCGCTGCGCTGGCCCAGGCGCCGGACTGGAAGAAGGTCCGCATCGGCGTTGAAGGCGCCTACCCGCCGTTCTCGGAAGTGGGCACGGACGGCAAGCTCAAGGGCTTCGACATCGACATGGCGCTGGCGCTGTGCGCCGAGATGAAGGCCGAGTGCACGCTGGTGCAGCAGGAGTGGGACGGCATGATCCCGGCGCTGCAGGCCAAGAAGTTCGACGCGATCATCGCCTCGATGGCCATCACCGAAGAGCGCAAGAAGGCTGTGGCCTTCACCAACAAGTACTACAACACGCCGGCCCGCTTCGTCGGCAAGGGCAGCGCCACGACCGATGTGTCGCCCGCCGGACTGAAGGGCAAGAAGATCGGCGTGCAGCGCACGACCATCCACGACCGCTACGTCACCGCCTTCTACAAGGACAGCGAGATCGTGCGTTATGCCAAGCAGGACGAGGTCTACCTGGACATGGCGGCCGGCCGCATCGACGCGACGCTGGGCGACTCGGTCGCCGAGGACGGCGGTTTCCTGAAGCGACCCATCGGCAAGGGCTTTGCCTTCATCGGCCCGGCCATCGAAGACACCAAGTTCTTCGGCGACGGCTCGGGCATCGCGATCCGCAAGGCCGACACCACGCTGGTCGACAAGTTCAATGCCGCCATCGTCTCGCTGCGCGCCAGTGGCGGCTACAAGAAGATCCAGGACAAGTACTTCGACTTCGACGTCTTCGGCAAGTAAGGCAGAAGAAGAGACTAGAGGGGCGCGCGCGTGGACTTCCTGCACGGCTACGGCCACAGCCTGCTCGAGGGCTCGCTGCTGACACTTGCGGTGGCGCTGGGTTCGCTGGCCATTGCGCTGGTGCTGGGCCTGGCCGGCGCGCTGGCCAAGCTCTCGAAGGTTCGCGCATTGCAGTGGCTGGCCACGGCCTACACCACGCTGGTGCGGGCCGTGCCGGACCTGGTTGTGATGCTGCTGGTCTTCTACGGCGGGCAGGTCGCGGCCAACAGCCTGGCCGAGCGCATGGGCTGGGAGAGCCTGGACATCAACCCGTATGTGGCGGGCGTGCTGACCATCGGCTTCATCTTCGGCGCCTACCTGACCGAGGTGCTGCGCGGCGCCTTCCTGGCCGTGCCGCCTGGCCAGCGCGAGGCGGCCGTCGCCTACGGCATGACGCCCTGGCAGGTGCTGCGCCGCATCGTCGGCCCGCAGATGCTGCGGCATGCACTGCCTGGCCTGTCGAACAACTGGCTGGTGATGATCAAGAGCACGGCCATCGTCTCGCTGATCGGCCTGTCGGACCTGATGGCGCGCGCCAAGGGCGCGGCCGGCAGCACGCGCGAGCCCTTCCTGTTCTACGTCGCGGCCGGGGTCATCTACCTGCTGTTCACCAGTGTGTCCGAACTGGGCTTTGCCTGGCTGCAGAAGCGGCTGTCCATCGGCACGCGGCGCGTGTCGCTCTGAGCCGTTGAGAAGTTGAACTGACGATGGACTTCGACGCGATCCGCGAAAGCCTGCCGCTGTATTTCCACGGCGTGCTGGTCACGCTGGAACTGCTGGCCGCCGCGCTGGCGCTGGGCATGCTGGGTGCGCTGCCGCTGGCCATGCTGCGCAGCCTGCCTTCGCCCTGGGCCAACAAGCCGGTCTGGCTGTTCACCTACGTGATGCGCGGCACGCCCATGCTGCTGCAGCTGTTCATCCTCTACTACGGGCTGGCGCAGTTCGAGTGGGTGCGTGCCAGCATCCTGTGGCCCTGGCTCAGCTCGGCCTGGTTCTGTGCCATTGCCGCGTTTGCGCTGAACACCTGCGCCTACACGACCGAGATTCTCTACGGCGCGATCAAGGCGCTGCCGCATGGCGAGATCGAAGCGGCCAAGGCGCTGGGCATGTCGCGCTGGGTGACCTTGCGGCGCATCGTGCTGCCCTCGGCCTTCCGGCGCTCGCTGCCGGCCTATGGCAACGAGGTGGTGCTGATGATGCACGGCACCTCGCTGGCCAGCGTGGTCACGCTGGCCGACCTGACGAATGCCGCCAACGAGGTGCATTCGATCTACTACCTGCCGTTCGAGGCCTTCATCACCGCGGCCGTGTTCTACGTGCTGATCACCATGGTGCTGGTGGCCATGTTCCGGCAGGCCGAAAAGCGCTGGCTGCAGCCCTTGCTCCCGCGCTGAATCTGCCGCGCTGAAACCTCTGTTCTCGCTCCAATGAAAACCGTCACCCATTCCCTGCTCAGCCCCGTGCCCGGCACCCGCCGCGAACTGGTCAGCCTGCACCACGGCGAGCCCGGCCGCGGCCCCAAGGTCTACATCCAGGCCTCGCTGCATGCCGACGAAGTGCCGGGCATGCTGGTCGCCCATCACCTGCGCGGCGCGCTGGCCGCGCTGGAAGCGGCCGGTCGGCTGCTCGGTGAAGTGGTACTGGTGCCGGCGGCCAACCCGATCGGCATTGGGCAATGGGTGCTGCGCAACTACCAGGGCCGCTTCGAGCTGGGCAGCGGCGAGAACTTCAACCGCAACTATGCGGACCTGACCGAGGCCGTGCTGGCCGCGGTGGGCGAACAACTCGGGGCGGACGCGCAGCAGAACGTGGCGCTGGTGCGCGGCGCGCTGCGCGACGCCGCGGCGGCATTGCCGGTGGCCACCGAGCTGGAAAGCCTGCGCAAGACGCTGCTGGCGCTGGCCATCGACGCCGATGTGGTGCTGGACCTGCACTGCGACGGCGAGGCCGTGCTGCACCTCTACACCACGCCGGCCACCTGGCCCACGGCCGAACTGCTGGCGCGCTGCATCCGCGCCGAGGTTTCGCTGCTGGCCGAGCGTTCGGGCGGTGACCCGTTCGACGAGGCCTGCTCCATGGTCTGGCCGGCGCTGGCCGCGAAACTTGGAGCGGACAAGCCGCTGCCGTCTTCGTGCATGGCCGCCACCATCGAGCTGCGCGGCGAGGCCGATGTGTCGCACGCCCGCGCCGAGGCAGACGCAGAAGG
>NZ_VIDT01000148.1 GCF_006519715.1 Ideonella azotifigens | reverse complement strand
CTGGTCGCGATCCTGATGGAGCGCATCGTCAAGCTGCGCGAACTGGCCGCCCAGGCCGGCCCGCTGGTGCCTGCCGTGGTGCAGAAGCAGCAGCAGCGCTTCCTGGAACGCTGGACCGAAGCGTTGGCCGCGGCCGACAGCAGCACCGGCGGCAACGCCAGCGTGTCGGCAGAGTCGGCCCGCGACCGGGCGCTGAACGAAGCCGCGGCATTCGCGATCCGCATCGACGTGGCCGAAGAACTCTCGCGCCTGAATGCCCACCTGGACGAGATCGAACGCCTGCTCAAAGCCGGTGGCGAGCTGGGCAAACGGCTGGACTTCCTGATCCAGGAACTGCACCGCGAAGCCAACACGCTGGGCTCGAAATCTGCCGCGCTGGAACTGACCGGCATCTCGGTCGAGATGAAGGTGCTGATCGAGCAGATGAGAGAACAGGTGCAGAACATTGAGTGAGGTTTCGGGGCTGACATAGGCCAACGTCTCGCTACGGGCGTTGTCCCAGCCAGTTGCCCCGCCGGCTCATGGAGGCTGTGATGCCGTGCTCGGCCAACCTGGCTGGCGTGCTGGCTGTCGGTGGTCACCTTGAAGCGCCGCTGGCGAACGCGTTGCAGTGCCGCCTCCCAGCTCTTCTCCAACTGTGCCGCAATCAGCCGCTTGTCTGGATCGCACGCGGCATATCGTCGCTCGGCAAGCCCGGCCTCACGGCGCGCCTGCTGCAGTTCGAGGTCCCCAGATGCGTTGCTGATCGGCCTGAGATTCCATGTGCCTCCGTTGCGCTTCCAGGGCTGCGTCGATCGAGAGCGGCTCGGCAACACGCAACAGCTCATGCGTGATCGCTGCATCGGGGCGGCGACCGGCGAACATGAAGCAGCGCGGCATGGCGAGCGCGAAGTTGGGCCAATCACAGCGGTAGACCGCCTGCGGAATCCGGCCGGCATACGCCACCGTCAACCATCGCCCGCAGTGACCGCAGCACAACATGCCTGCGAGCAAGGCCTGCCGACCACGGCCTGACTTTTACACCATCCGCTCGGCTGTAGGCATTGGCAGCGAGCTGCTTCTGGTCGCGCTCAAACTCCGCCCAGCCGACGTAGGCTTCGTGGTGGCCCTTGAGCACCTTTCCGGCCAAGGTCTTGGTGCCGAGAGCGCAGCCGCGACACATTAGGGGTATTCTCAGAATTTCTCTGGAAATTTCTTGCAACCGTCTTGAGCCCGCTCTATCCTGATCTGACACGCACTTGACACGTCATTGACACGCCGCCGACCCGAGGGCGACACCGACAGAAACACCTGCGCCGCTCCGCAGAACCTGGGTCAGCGCCGTCGGACACCCATGCCAGCGTCGAGTTCTTCGCCAGCCTGGCAGGCAGGCGAAGACCTTGGGCAATGCGGCGGGCTTCCAAATCAACATCGTGCCTTGGCAACACACGCCTGAGCATCCCCCACACGGAGTCTTTTGGTCATGAACAGAACTTTCATGCGACCCGCTGCCATTGCGCTGGCGTTGGCCGCCTCCAGTTCTTGGGTCCACGCCAAGGTGGCCGAGATCGAACCCAACAATCGCTGCGCCGCCGCGCAATCCATCGGAGCCGCGCCCGGCGTGTCGGTGAGCGGAGAGATCATCGCCGGCGATGTGGACTTCTTCCGCGTGACCGCGACACCAGGCAAGCTGCTGCAGGTCAATCTGTCGGCGGCGCTGGGGGGTGGCGGCACGCTGGCAGACAGCATCGTCGGCGTGTTCGACAGCAACTGCCAGCAGATCAGCCAGAACGACTATGCGGGACCGGACATGGACTCGCGTGCGCTGTTCAGGGTACCGGCCGATGGCACCGTCATCTTCGCCGCGGCGGGCTTTCCCGATTTCTCGTTCACCGGCAATCCCAGCGAGCTGGGCACCTATTCGCTGAAGGTGGTCAAGCCGCAACCGCCTTACGTCACCGGCACGGTGAAGGATGCGGTGACCGGCCTCCCGCTGCCCGTGGGCGTCGGTCCCGTCACGCTGCGCCACTGCGACGGTCCAGGCTACGACATCTGCCAGACCGAGCTGATGACGCTGCCCGTGGCCGCCGACGGCAGTTTCGCGCTGTCGCTGTCCGGCATTGACACCGGCTACTACCAGCTCAGCACCTCGCCGACCGGCTACGTCACCACCTACGGCACGCCATTCCACTACGACGGGCCGGACACCGTGTTCAAGGAGGCGCTGAAGGCCAAGCTGGCGCCGGTGAGCGTGACTTCACCGACCAACTGCACCCGGGCCACCGACGGCGGTGACTGCGAGTACACCGTCACGCTCACCAACATCACGGCCAACACGATCGACGCGGACGTGTGGACCATGGTCAGTGCCAACATGAGCGGCGGCCCCTATGGCACCGCGACCTTCATGAGCGGCACGGCGCTTTACACCCCGGCCCACGTGCAACTGGCCCCTGGCGCCTCCACAACCGTCACGCAGTTGCTGCCCATCGCCGGCGCGCCTACCGGCATCCTGAGCCAAGGCACGGTGTATGTGAGCAAGGCCGGCAAGCCGCTGGCCACGCTGGGCCAGCTCTTCTTCGGCTTCACCGTGACGCCCGAGGGCGCCACCGGCATGACGGAGGCGCAGTTCGCCCAGCGCACGCAAGGCCAGGCCTTGCGCATGCAGGCCAGCCGCCAGACCAGGCAGAGCGCGCAGGCCGCCGCTCCGGCGCCCCAGCTCAGCTTCCGCGGCTCGCTGCTGAACGCGGAAACCGGCCAGCCGGTCACCGATCCGGCACCGCCTTACGTCAACCTCTACCTGTGCATGGCCCCTGGCTACGCGCTGTGCACCGGCTACTTGAAGAGCGTGCAGGTCGGGCTGGACGGCAACTTCAGCATGGACATGCGCCGCGCGCCGGCCGGGCGTTACCAGTTCTGGGCCATGGGCATTCCGGGCTTCGACATCGGCTACTCGGCCGCGTTCGATTACGACGGCAAGGCCGCCCCGGCGGCGGTGAACTTCACGGTGCCGCCCAAGCACATAGTGATCGCCAACATCACCGCCTGCAGCAACAGCGACGCACTGCCTGCAGGCAGCAAGTGCAGCTACGGCTTCGACTTGCGCAACACCGGCACGACGACGCGCACCCTGGCGTTCTGGACCTCGGACAACGTGCTGCCCACCGGCTCGCCGAACAACAACACCAGCTTCGCCGTGCCGGGCGACGGTGGCCAGGCGCAAACACTGGTCACGCTGCAGCCGGGCGAGACGCGCCACATCTCCAAGGGGCTGCCGCAGGTCACCAAGCTGCCCGTCGGCGCGCACCTGTACCCGTCGCTGTGGCTGTCCACGCCCGACAAGCCCTTTGAGATCTGGGCCTCCGACTGGGTCCCGACCGTGAACGCCGTGCCGGCCGCAGGTCAGCCCTGAAAACCCGGCCCTCTCAAGCGCGCTGAGCGCGCCCCGCCGGCATGCCAGCATTGGCCGATGACCTGTCAGTCGAGCTCGGGCACAGCTACCGTGAGGGGCGGCCACCACCGCTGGCCAGGCTGGCTGACCCGGATCTCTCAAGCCAAGCCAGGTTCGCTCGATGTTCCACAAGGGGTGCTCGCCAGACAACGCCGCGTGCGAGGGCTTAAACCGCCCACCCGCCCGCCCTGCACGTCGCCGCATCACGTCCACGAATGCTGACCTGTCGTCATCTCGACCTCCAAGCTGGCTTCAGTTCGGCGATCAGGCGGGCGGCGATGGCCATGCGGTGTCGAACGTCGGCGGTCAACGACCGAAGGCTGGCGCGCTAGGGTTCGAACTGCTCTCCAGGCACATGCCCGACCAACCGCAGAAAGGCGTTCAGATCGGCGGACAGGGCGGCACGCCGATCGGTTGAGCCCTCAGTGCCGCCATGGCAATGGCATGGTCAGCTTGCCTTCCAGGAGAGCGCCGACGTAGGCACCACAGTCACGCGATCACGCATCTCCGTGCCCATCCGCCGACCGCCGCGCTGGTTTTTTTCGATCGCTGCGTCTTCGGATCTGTCGGACCATTCAGGCACCTCAGTTCGAAGAAGCGGCGCAGCTTGGCCAGACGACATCGCTCGGCAACGCCAGCTGCTGATGGCCGGTTTGGCTGCCGGTCGCGCGCATGGTCAACATCGTGCGCTCTCGCGTATCACGCGGAATCCTTGTCGGGGACGTTCATCAGCGGCGTGGGTTCGTGTGCCGCGGAGGGCTCGGCGAGCCAGCGCTCCTGCGACGCCCGCAAATGCGTGAACATTGCAGCGGCCGCCGCCTGGGGGTCGCGCGCCTCCAGCGCGTGGTACACGGCTTCGTGTTCCTGCAGCGCGGTGGTCCAGGTGTGCACGTTCTCGGACCGTCCGCGCATGTGCGACGAGATCGGACTGTGGCGACCGTCGAACAGCTCGCCGACCAGCCGCACCAGCACCGAGTTGCCCCCCATCTCGGCGATGCTCAGATGGAAGCGCCGGTCTGCGTCGACCGGTGTGCGCCCGCGTGCGTGCTCGCGTCGCATCGCCCGCAGGCTCTCCGCCACGCGGTCGAGACCGGCACGCGTGGCGCGAGCCGCGGCCAGCGTGATCACGGCGCCTTCGAGTGCGGCGCGCGCCTGCATCAGCTCGATGGCACTTTCGCCGAGCGCCGGCGTGCCGTGCTCGATGGTGGCAGGCGGCGCGCAAACATAGACGCCCGAGCCCATGCGGATCTCGACGCGACCGTCGATTTCAAGCGCGATCAGGGCCTCGCGGAGGGACGGCCGCGAGACGCCCAGTTGCAGCGCGAGTTCGCGCTCCGGCGGCAGCCGCGAACCGACGCTGAACGCGCCGTCCTGGATGACGGCGCGGATCCGGTCGGCCACCTGCTGGTACGACCTGCGCGCATCGACGGTACGGGAAGAGGAAGGCATTCAAAAAGCTTGTGAAAGGAATTGGCCTGACCAGCGGCGGGAAGCGCCGCCACCCGGGCGCAGGCACGACGCGCCTACGCCAGTCTCGCTCACTGCACAGCGGGGCCAGGATGGGGTTTTTACTGGTCAGGCCAATTCGTTTTTGTGGCAAATTGGCTTTACCAATTCTCAAGCCTTCGATTTTTCCTGACCTCGCTGATGTCTTCCCCTGGTTCGTCCGTGCCGCCGCCGCTGCTCCAACTGAGCGGCGTGACAAAGCGCTTCCTCAACGTCACCGCGCTCGCCGGCGTCAGCTTCGACGTCCGGCGCGGCGAGGTCCACGCCGTCTGCGGCGAGAACGGTGCCGGCAAGTCGACGCTGATGAAGGTCATCAGCGGCATGTATGCGCCCGACGAAGGCCAGCTCCGTTTCGAAGGCGAAGAGATGCGCTTCGGCTCTACGCAGGCGGCGCGGGCCAAGGGCATCGTGATGATCCACCAGGAGCTGAACCTGGTGCCGCACTTGGATGTGGCGGAAAACATCTTCCTGGGACGCGAACCGCGGCGGGGACCATTTGTCGACCGCGCCCGGCAACGCGCCGGCGCGCAGGCCTGCCTCGACCGGCTGGGCGTCGCGATCCGGCCCGATGCGCCGGTGGCAAGCCTGTCGGTCGCCCAACAGCAGATGGTCGAGATTGCCAAGGCGCTGTCCATGAACGCCGAGCTGCTGATCATGGACGAGCCGACCTCTTCGCTCACGGACACCGAGACCGCGCAGCTGTTCAAGGTGATCCACGAACTCAAGCGCGCTGGCGTCGGCATCGTCTACATCTCGCACCGGCTGGACGAGATGGCCGAGATCGTCGACCGCGTCACGGTGCTGCGCGACGGTCGCTACGTGGCGACCATGGATCTGGCGGCCACGTCCATCGACGAGATCGTCTCGCTGATGGTCGGCCGCGCCCTCGACGACAAGTTTCCAGCGGCGACACGCCAACGCGGCAGCGAGACCGTGCTGGCGGTGCGCGGCTTGCGCCGCAAGGGCGCGTTCGGCCCCGTCGACTTCGACCTGCGACGCGGCGAGATCCTGGGCTTTGCCGGACTGATCGGCGCCGGGCGCACGGAGGTCGCTCGCGCGGTGTTCGGCGCCGACCCGGTCGATGCCGGAGAGGTGCTGCTGCACGGCCGCAAGCTGGACATCCGCTCGCCCATTGACGCGATCCGCCATGGCATCGCCTACCTGTCCGAAGACCGCAAGGCGCACGGGCTGGCGGTGAAGATGACGGTCGCCCAGAACGTCACGCTGGCCAACATGCGGGCCGTCTCCGGCAACCTTGGCTTCATCCGCTTCGCCGACGAGACGGCTGCGGCGCGCCGCTACATCGAAGCGCTGGGCATCCGCACGCCGTCGGCCGACCAGGTCGCCAGGTTGCTCTCTGGGGGCAACCAGCAGAAGGTGGTCATCGCGAAATGGCTGTTCCGCGATTCCCGCGTCATCTTCTTCGACGAACCCACGCGCGGCATCGACGTGGGCGCCAAGTACGCGATCTACGAACTCATGGACAAGCTCGCCGCAGACGGCATCGGCGTGGTGCTGATCAGCTCGGAGCTGCCGGAGATCCTCGGGCTCACCGACCGGGTCTGCGTCTTCCATGAAGGCTCGCTGACCAAGATCCTGGAAACGCGCGCCACCAGCCAGGAAGAAATCATGCACCACGCCTCCGTGCGTTCGTCGGCAACGGCGGCGCACGCTCCCACGCTCCAGACCACTGCACCATGAACGACAGACAGAAGGATCTCATCCAGAAATTTGCAGCGCTGGCGGGCCTGCTGGTGCTTGTGGTCGTGTTCTCGACCACAAGCAACTCGTTCTTCACGCTTGGCAACGGCATGACCGTCGCGCTGCAGGTCACCTCCATCGTCTATCTCGGCATCGGCGCGACCTACGTGATCCTGACCGGCGGCATCGATCTGTCGGTGGGCTCGATCCTGGCGTTGTCGGGCGTCGTCGCAGCGCTTGCCGTGAAGGCCGGCATGTCAGTGCCGCTGGGCATGACGCTGGGCATCGCGGTGGGCGCACTGTGCGGCGCGATCAACGGGCTGCTGGTGACGCGGCTGAAGCTGCCGCCGTTCATCGCAACGCTGGGCATGATGCTCGTGGCGCGTGGCGTCGCGCTGCAGATCACGGGTGCGCGCGCCATCTCGGGCCTGGGCGACGCCTTCGGCGAGCTCGGCAACGGCTCGCTGTGGCGCGTGGTCAAGCTCGATGCAAGAGGCTTTCCGGACGTGGTCTTCCCCGGCATCCCCTACCCGGTGCTGCTGATGATCGTGCTGGCGGTGATCGCCAGCATCCTGCTGACCCGCACCACGCTGGGCCGCCACATCCACGCGGTGGGCTCCAACGCAGAGGCAGCGCGGCTGTCGGGCGTCAACGTCGGGCGGGTCGTGATGTTCGCCTATGTGGTGTCCGGCGCACTCGCCGGCCTCACCGGCTGCGTCCTGATGTCACGCCTGGTCACCGCGCAGCCCAACGAGGGTGTGATGTACGAGCTTGACGCGATCGCCAGCGCGGTGATCGGTGGCACCTCGCTGATCGGCGGGGTCGGCACGATCTCCGGAACCATGATCGGCTCGTTTGTCATCGGCATCCTGCGCAACGGCTTGAACATGAACGGCGTCTCGGCGTTCACCCAGCAAATCATCATCGGCCTGGTCATTCTTCTGACCGTCTGGATCGACCAGATGCGCAATCGCCGATGACGTTGCCCCGGCCGCAAGGCCTTCTCGAACCGCCCCACCACAACATCGACAGGAGACAGACCATGAACCGCAGACTTCCCCGCTTCCTGCTGCTCGGCTCGCTCGCGCTCGCATCCATTGGCGCTTGCGCCGGCGAGATCGCCGTGATCGTCAAGACCACCAACTCCAACTTCTGGCAGAACGTCAACAAAGGCGCTGACGCCGCGATCAAGGAGGGCAAGGGCCACACCATGACGTTTTCAGGTCCGGCCTCCGAATCGGCCGTGGCCGACGAGGTGAACCTGGTCGAGAACGCCGTCAACCGCAAGGTCGCCGGCATCCTGCTCGCCGCCTCCGACCCCGACGCACTGGTCCCCGCACTCAAGAAGGCCTGGGAAGCCAAGATCCCGGTGGTGTTGATCGACTCGATGGTGTCGGATGCCGGCAAGGCCTACTACCAGTCCTTCCTGGCCACCGACAACAAGGCTGCCGGCGAAATGTGCGCCAAGGAAATGATCGCCAAGGTCGGCACCACCGGCAAGGTCGCCATCATGTCCTACGTCGCAGGTGCCGGCTCCGAGATCGGCCGCGTCGGCGGTTTCAAGGAATACCTCCAGGCGCATTCGAAGCTGCAGGTCGTCGGCCCGTTCTACTCCCAGTCGCAGATGGCGACCGCACTCAACCAGACGACGGACGTGCTGGCCTCCAATGCGGACCTCAAGGGCATCTTCGGCGCCAACGAGCCCACCGCCGTCGGCATGGGCCGCGCGCTGGTGCAAAGCGGCAAGTCCGGCAAGGTCGTCGCCATCGGTTTCGACGGCAACGAGGACCTGCAGAAGTTCGTGCGCGACGGCACGCTCGAGGCCACCGCCGTGCAGAGTTCGTACCAGATGGGCTACCTCGGCGTGAAGACGCTGGCCGACGTGATCGCCGGCAAGCAGGTGCCCAAGTTCCGCGACACCGGCGTGGTGCTGGTGACCCGCGGCAACGTCGACAAGCCCGAAGCAAAGAACGTCCTTTATTGACCCGCAGGTCCGGGCGCGCGCCGCGTGCCCGGACCGGATGCCATCGCCATGCAAGCAAGCGCTCTTCGACCCATTGCCGGCGGCCGCCTCGCACTCAGCGCGCTCGGCCTGGGCACCGCCGCCCTCGCAGGGCTCTACACACCGGTGAGCGCGCACGACGCCGAAGAGACGCTGGCACAGGCCTGGGAGGCCGGGCTGCGCTACTTCGACACCGCGCCGTTCTACGGCTACACGCGAAGCGAGCGGCGGGTCGGCGCCTTTCTGGCCGAACGCCCGCGCGACGCGTTCGTGCTCGGCACCAAGGTCGGTCGGCTGATGCGGCCGGACCCGGGCGTCGCGCCGCTGGACGATGGATGGGCAAATCCGCTGCCATTCCGTCCCGTCTTCGACTACAGCCGCGACGCGATCCTGCGCTCGGTCGAGGACAGCCTGCAGCGCCTGGGACTCGCCCGCATCGACATGCTGCTGGTGCATGACATCGGCCGCATGACCCATGGTGACCGGCACGACAGGCACTGGGAGGCGCTGACCCGCGGCGGCGGCTTCCGCGCGCTGGAGGAACTGCGCGCCGAGGGCCGGGTGGCCGCCATCGGCCTTGGCGTCAATGAGTCTGCGGTGGCGCGCGACGCGATGGGCGAAGTCCATCTGGACTGCACGCTGCTCGCAGGCCGCCACACCTTGCTGGAGCAAGGCGCGCTGGGCTTTCTCGACCAGTGCGCGAAGGCCGGCACCGCGATCATCGTCGGCGGGCCATTCAATTCGGGCCTGCTGGCCGGGCAGGCGAAATTCGACTACGCGGACGCACCGCCGTCCGCGCTCTCTCGCGCGGCAGCGCTGCGCGCAGCCTGCGCAGAATTCGACGTGCCGCTGGAGGCCGCCGCACTCCAGTTCCCGCTGGCGCATCCTGCCGTCGCCGCGGTGCTCTGCGGCATGCGCAGCGCCGAGCAGGTGCGGCAGAACGTCGCCTGGTTCGAACGCGCCATCCCCACGGCCTTGTGGGACGCCCTGCGCGAACGCGGGCTTGTCGACCCGCAGTCGCCCTGCCCCGTCGGGAGCGCCGCATGAAGGTCGACGCGCATCAGCACTTCTGGCGCCTGGCCGATCGCGCCGGCGCCTGGCCGCCGGCGGAACTGCACGCCATCCACCGTGATTTCGGGCCGCAGGACCTCGCGCCGCTGCTGCGCGAGAACGGCATCGACGCGACGGTGCTGGTGCAGTCGCTGCCAACCGCGCAAGACACCGCCTTTCTTCTCGAAACCGCGCGCAACACCGACTTCGTGCGCGGCGTGGTCGGCTGGGCCGACCTGAAGGCCGCCGACGCGGTCCACACCATCGAGGCGCTCGCCGGGGACCCGCTGCTCAAGGGCCTGCGCCCGATGCTGCAGGACCTGCCCGAAGACGACTGGATTGCCGACCC
>NZ_VIDT01000147.1 GCF_006519715.1 Ideonella azotifigens | reverse complement strand
CCGGCGCGTGGACCTGAGCGGTGTCATCGACTATGCGGCTCGCCTGAAGGCGCTGGACAAGCCGGTCACGCTGCTGGTCGACCCGCAGGCCGGCCACCGCAATGACGACCCGCTGGGCCGCGAGGCCGCTCTGTACCTGATGGAGCGCCAGCTGCAGCAAAGCCTGGGTGGCCCGCAGCCCGCACCGCCGGATGCGGTGCTGCAGGCCTACCTGGCGCGCAACACCCGGCTGGGCGCGGAGATGCCCAGGCTCAGGCCGTGAGCCGTGTCACGCCCGGCAGTTCACAGGCATAGACGGCATTGCGCAGCGCGGCAATGGCCTCGTAGCGCGTGAAGCTGCGGCGCCAGGCCAGCACCACCCGGCGCGTCGGCACCGGTTCGGTGAAGGGCACGTACGCCAGGTGCGCGGTGGGCTCCTTGGGCACGGACAGGCCGGGCACCACCGTCACGCCCATGCCCGAGGCAACCATGTGCTTGATGGTTTCCAGCGATGAGCCTTCGAAGCTTTTCTTGATGCCCTCGGTGTCGCTGGAGAAGCGGGCGTATTCCGGGCAGACCTCCAGCACATGGTCGCGAAAGCAGTGGCCGGTGCCCAGCAGCAGCATGGTCTCGCGCTTGAGCTCCTCGGGGCTGATGTGTTCGCGCTGGGCCAGTGCATGGTTGGCCGGCACCGCGACGACAAAAGGCTCGTCGTACAGCGGGGCCACGGCCAGGCCGGTGTCGGGGAAGGGCTCGGCCATCACTGCGCAATCGAGCTCGCCGGTGCGCAGCATGTCCAGCAGCTTGACGGTGAAGTTCTCCTGCAGCATCAGCGGCATCTGCGGCGTCTGCTCGATCGCGTTGCGCACCAGCTCGGGCAGCAGGTAGGGCCCGATGGTGTAGATGATGCCCAGGCGCAGCGGGCCGGCCAGCGGGTCCTTGCCGCGCTTGGCGATCTCGCGGATGCCTTGCGCCTGCTCGATCACGCTCTGCGCCTGGCGCACGATGGATTCGCCCAGCGGCGTCAGGCTGACCTCGCTGCTGCCGCGCTCGAAGATCTTCACGTCCAGCTCTTCTTCGAGCTTCTTGATCGCCACCGACAGCGTGGGCTGCGAGACATGGCAGGCCTCGGCGGCGCGGCCGAAATGGCGCTCGCGGGCAACGGCGACGATGTAGCGCAGCTCGGTCAGGGTCATGCCCGGATTGTGACGAGGAATGCGCTGTTGCCGCGCGCACGCAAAAAAGCCGCCGGGCCAGGCTGGCCTCGGCGGCACAAGGCTGGCGCGCGGGCAGGCCTCCGAAGAGGTCTGCCCCGACCACGCGCCAACGGACTCAAGCGGTGCGAAGCGCCTCGTCGTTCAGGGACGGTTCACGGCCGTCCAGGCGGCGGCAACGGCCAGCGACTCGGGCGAGCCGGCGCCGTACAGGTCCTCGGCCGCCTTGATGGTGTCGGCGCGGGCCATGGCGTGGGTTTCGGTCGAGACCATGTAGACGGTCAGCGCGCGGTACCAGATCTTGGCGGCCTTGTCGCGGCCGATGCCGGTCAGGCTGCCGTTGCCGGTGGCCTTCACCGTGTCACCGGTGG
Organism: Ideonella azotifigens; assembly: GCF_006519715.1. Lineage (GTDB taxonomy): Bacteria > Pseudomonadota > Gammaproteobacteria > Burkholderiales > Burkholderiaceae_C > Ideonella > Ideonella azotifigens. The sequence continues at coordinate 8,512 of NZ_VIDT01000147.1, read as the reverse complement.
TGCAGGTCTTGGAAGCCGGGAAGGTGGCCGATGCCGTGCCTTCGGCCAGCAGGAAGAAGAAGTGGTTGCTGACGCCGGACGAGTAATGCGGGTTCAGGTTACCCACGCCCTGGTACCAGCAGTCGGCGGAGATGTTGTCCTTGCTCGGCTGGTAGAGGTAGCGCAGCACCGTGCCGGGCTTCTTCATGATCATCTCGCCCAGCGTGTAGTCGCCCGGGTCGCCGGCATTGTTCGCGTAGAACTCGACCATGGTGCCCAGGATGTCAGAGCTGCTCTCGTTCAGGCCGCCGGATTCGTCGCCGTAGATCAGGTCCGCGGTGCGCGAGGTCACGCCGTGCGTCATCTCATGGCCGGCCACGTCCAGGGCCACCAGCGGCTTGAACTGGATGAAGCCGTCGCCATACATCATGCAGAAGCACTCGTCGTCCCAGTAGGCGTTGTCCACGCGCGTGCCGAAGTGCACGCGCGAGTGGGCGCCGTTGCCATCGTCGGCAATGCCGTTGCGGCCCATGACCTTCTTGTAGAAGTCCCAGGTCATGTTCTGGCCGTAGGCGGCATCGGCGGCCACGGTCTGGCGGTCGGTCTTGGTGCTGTCGCCCCAGACGTTGTCGGTGGCCGTGAACACCGTCTCGGTGTCCTGCGTGCCATTCATGTCCACCATGTAGTGGTTGCCGCGGGTGTTGTCCTGCAGCGTGTACTTGGTGCCCTTCTTGTTGACCGTGTCGTGCAGCGGCACGGTGCCGTAGTACAAGGCCTTGCCGGTGCCCTTGTCGTCGGCGCTGTGGATCTCGTTCCAGCGTTCCAGCAGGCTGGCCTGGTGCGCATCGATGATCACCCGCATGCGGGCCGGGCCGCCGGCTTCGTCATGACCCAGCACCGTCACGTCCCAGGCCAGCTTGGGCTGGCCATTGCGGGCATAGACCACCAGCTGGCGCGAGCGGACAGCGCTGTCTGCCACGCCCGAGGTTTTCAGCGCCAGGGCTTCGGCCGCGGTGCCGGACAGGGTGGGCTCGACCGCCAGGTCCAGCCGGCGCTGCGGCGCCTGCGACAGGCCGCTGAACTCGCCGCCGGGGCCGCTGTGCACGACCAGGTCGCCGCCAATGACCGAGAGGTGGCGGAAGGCGCGCTTGAAGCGCACGTGCTCGCTGCCGTCGGCGTCGACGATCAGGTCGGTGGCCTGGTAGTCGTCGTTGCCGGTGGCGCGTACGGCAGCAAAGGCGCTGCCGTTCAGGTGGGCCAGCGCGCGCTGCACGGCGGGGTGGTCAGGCTGGGGCATTGCGGCCTGAGCCATCTGGGCGGACAGCAGCGCGGCGACGCCAGCGACGGTGGCGCGCAGGATGGCGCTGGAAGGGGCGGTGGGTTTCATCGAACAAGCTTTCCAGAGGAGGCCGGCGCTGCAGTGTGGGCAACTTCCCCGGCCGGGGACCATGGGCACAAAGGCATTGCCGGACACCGCGGACCTCGAAAAGCCCGGCGTGCAGCGGCACACAGCGGCACAGAGCAAACCAGACAGATCAATGTGCCGTGGTTGTGAATGTAGTGTTAATAGTATTTTGAGAATATCTTCAAACGTGGGATTTGACAAAGAAAAAGCCGCCGTGGCGAAGGGCCAGCGGCGGCTGTCAGGTCTTGTTCAGATTCACGGCGTGTGCGGCGACCTTGGGCCGCCGCACACGCCGGCAAATCAATTCATCACGAGCGGTTGACGGCCGCCCAGGCGGCCTTCACTGCGGTCACTTCGGCCGAGCTCGCGCCGTACAGGTCGGTCGCGGCGCTGATGGACGCAACACGGGCCGCAGCGTAGTCGGTGCTGGAGGTCATGTAGACGGTCAGCGCGCGATACCAGATCTTGGCGGCCTTGTCGCGGCCGATGCCGGTCAGGCTGCCAGTGCCGCTGGCAACTCGCGTGTCGGTCGACTTGCAGGTCGGCGACGGCGAGCCGGCGCTGGTGCCTTCGGCCAGCAGGTAGAAGAAGTGGTTGGCCACGCCGGACGAGTAGTGCACGTCCAGGGTGCCGACGCCGCTGTACCAGCAGTCGGCCGAGGCGCCATCCTTGCTCGGCTTGTCCATGTAGCGGATCACGCCGCCCTTGACGAAGATTTCCTCGCCGATGGTGTAGTCCGGCGTGTCGTTCGGGTTGTTGGCGAAGAACTCCACCATCGTGCCGAAGATGTCCGAGGTGCCTTCGTTCAGGCCGCCGGATTCGCCGGAGTAGATCAGGCCGGCGGTGCGCGAGGTCACGCCGTGCGTCATCTCGTGGCCAGCCACGTCCAGCGCGGTCAGCGGGTAGTAGCTCTTGCCACCATCGCCGTCGCCGTAGGTCATGCAGAAGCAGTCATCGCTCCAGAAGGCGTTGACGTAGTTCTTGCTGTAGTGAACCCGCGAACGCGCGCCGGCGCCGTCGTCGGCAATGCCATTGCGGCCGAAGGTGGCCTTGTAATAGTCCCAGGTCATGTTCTGACCGTAGGCGGCGTCAGCCGCGGCGGTGGCGGCATTGGCCAGCGTGCCATCGCCAAAGGTGGCGGTGCTGCTCTTGACGGCCGTTTCCTTGCGCTTGCCGTTGCCCATCGAGACGGTGCTGTGGCCGCCGCGGGTCGCGTCGGTCAGCGTGTAGACGCCGCGGGCGTTCTTGTCGGCGTGCAGCGGCACGCTGCCGCTGAACAAGGTCTTGCCGGTGACGGTGGCGTCGGCGGTTTCGATCTCGTCCCACTGGTCCAGCAACTGCTTGCCATGGGCGCTGACGATCAGGTGCGTGCGGCTGGGGGTTGCGTCGGCGCGGTTGCCGGTGACCAGCACTTCCCAGGCCAGTTGCGGCTTGCCGTTGCGGGCGAAAACCACCAACTGCTTGCTGGCGACGGCGCCATTCTTGTGCTCGAAGCGGCCCTTGGCGAACTCGCTGGCGGCATTGCCGGCCAGCGTTGGCGTGGTGTCCAGGTGCAGCGCGCCGGCCAGCGGCTGGCTCATGCCGCGCAGCGCGCCTTGGGCATCGCTGTGCACCACCAGGTCGCCACCGATCACGCGCAGGCCGCGGAACTTGCGGTCGAAGCGCACGTGCTCGGCGCCATCGGCGTCGACGATCAGGTCACGCGCGACAAATTCGTCCTGGCTGGCGGCCAGGCTCGTGGCACCGCCGAGGTGGGCCAGCGCACGCTGCACGGCGGCATGGTCCGCAGCCGGTTGGGCAGCCAGGGCAGCTTGACCCAGGCAGATGGCGAGTGCGGCCGCGGCCACCAGGCGAAGAGAGTGAGACTTCATGAAACAAACTGCTTTCTGTTCCGACGCGGAATTCGGGCCGCAAAAAAGGCCCAGACAGGGCCCCCATGAACTCAGTGTCAGCAGATGCACCGCTTTGGTGTATCCCACGAACGCGGGGTTGGCCTGGTGCAGGGGCGGAACGAATGCACAAAAAGAAGCCGCCCGGTTGGGGTGCTGCAGTTCGCAGCGCCCCAACCGGGCGGCGATGAAGCGCAGGCCACCAGGCCCGCGCTTGCAATCCCAGGGGATCAGTTGCGGTTGACGGCGGTCCAGGCGGCCTTGACGGCGGCGATTTCGGTCGCGCCGTACAGGTCGGTCGCGGCGCTGATGGTGGCAGCGCGGGCACCGGCGAAGTTGGTGGTCGAGGTCATGTACACGGTCAGCGCGCGGTACCAGATCTTGGCGGCCTTGTCGCGGCCGATGCCGGTCAGCGTGCCGGTGCCGGTCGCCGTCTTCTTGTTGCCCGAAACGCAGGTCTTGGACGGCACGCCGGCGGTGGTGCCTTCAGCCAGCAGGAAGAAGAAGTGGTTGGCCACGCCGGACGAGTAGTGCACGTCGATCAGACCGACTGCCGGGTAGAAGCAGTCAGAGGACGCGCCATCCTTGTTCGGCTGGTACATGTAGCGCAGGGCCTGGCCGCTGCCGGCCGGGTACAGCTCTTCGCCGATCAGGTAGTCGCCGACGTCATTGGCGTTGTTGGCGTAGTACTCGACCATGCTGCCCATGATGTCGGAGGTCGCTTCGTTCAAGCCACCCGACTGGCGAGAATAGACCAGGCCGGCGGTGCGCGAGGTCACACCGTGGGTCATTTCGTGGCCGGCCACGTCCAGCGAGACCAGCGGCGTGAAGGTGTTGCCGTCACCGTAGGTCATGCAGAAGCAGCTGTCGTCCCAGAAGGCGTTGTCGTAGTTGCTGCTGTAGTGCACGCGCGAACGGGCGCCGGCGCCGTCGTCGGCAATGCCGTTGCGGCCGAAGGTCGTCTTGTAGTAATCCCAGGTCATGTTCTGACCGTAGGCGGCGTCGGCGGCCACGGTTTGGCCGTCGGACTCGGCGTTGTTGCCCCAGACGTTGTCGGTCGCGGTGTAGATCGTCTCGGTCGACGTGCCGTTGTTCATGCTGACCACGTAGTGGCTGCCACGGGTCAGGTCACGCAGCGTGTAGGTGCTGCCGCTCAGGTCGTCATGCAGCGTCACGTTGCCCGAGTAAAGGGTCTTGCCGCTGCCGGTGTTGTCGGCGGTGTGGATGTCGTCCCAGCGGTCCAGCAGCTTCTTGCTGGTGGCGCTGATGATCAGGTGGGCTTCGCTCGGGGTGCCGTCGGCACGCACGCCGCTGACCTTCACGTCCCAGGCCAGCGTCGGCTTCGCATCACGCGCGAAGACCACCAGTTCCTTGTTCTTCACCGTGCCGCCAGCGCCGAATTCGGCTTGCGCAGCCTTGGCCGCCAGCTTGGCATCGACCTTGGGCGACAGGTCGATCTGGACCATTTGCGCCAGGGTCTGGCTGACGCCGCGGAAGCTGCCGTCACCGGCGCTGTGCACGACCAGGTCGCCACCGATCACACGCAGGCCGTTGTGGCTGCGGTCGAAGCGCACATGCTCGGCGCCGTCGGCGTCGACGATCAGGTCACGGGCGACGAAGGCGTCCGAGCCCGACGAGTGCGCGGCGGCGAAGCCGGTGCCACTCAGGTGCGAGAGTGCGCGTTGCACGGCCGGGTTGTCGGCGGTGGGCTTGGCGGCGATGGCGGATTGACCCAGGCACACGGCCATGGCGGCAGCGGCGACCAAGCGAAGAGAGGCGAGCTTCATGACGTGAGTTACTTTCTTGCTGACTAGCCGGCTGGTGGCCGGTGCGGCGGTGCCGCGTATTGGGACGGGCCTGTAGGCCCAAGGGAAAAACAGTGTGTGAGGAGGCACCTGAACAGACCATCCCTCAGGTAAGGGGCAGGGTCTGCCCGGGGGCGGCAGCTCCACAGCAAGAAAAGGGCCGGGCCCTTTCGAGCCCGGCCCTTTTCAGGGGACAAGGCGCCCGTCAGGGCGCGTCGATTCAGCTGCGGTTAACGGCGGTCCAGGCGGCCTTGACGGCGGCCACTTCGGCCGAGCTCGCGCCATACAGGTCGGTCGCGGCGCTGACGGTGGCCATGCGCGCATCGGCGTAGTCGGTGCTGGAGGTCATGTAGACGGTCAGCGCGCGGTACCAGATCTTCGAGGCCTTGTCGCGGCCGATGCCGGTCAGGGTGGCGCTGCCGGAAGCGACCTTCTTGTCGCCCTTGACGCAGGTCTTGGACGGCGAGCCGGCGGTCGTGCCTTCGGCCAGCAGGAAGTAGAAGTGGTTGGCCACGCCGGACGAGTAGTGCACGTCGATCAGGCCGACCGTCGCGTAGAAGCAGTCAGCCGACGCGCCGTCCTTGCTCGGCTGGTACATGTAGCGCAAGGCCTTGCCGCTGCCGGCCGGGTAGAGCTCTTCGCCGATCAGGTAGTCGCCGACGTCATTGGCATTGTTGGCGTAGTACTCGACCATCGTGCCCATGATGTCCGACGTGCCTTCGTTCAGGCCGCCCGACTGGCGCGAATAGACCAGGCCGGCGGTGCGCGAGGTCACGCCGTGGGTCATTTCGTGGCCGGCCACGTCCAGCGAGACCAGCGGCGTGAAGGTGTTGCCGTCACCGTAGGTCATGCAGAAGCAGCTGTCGTCCCAGAAGGCGTTGTCGTAGTTGCTGCTGTAGTGCACGCGCGAACGGGCGCCGGCACCGTCGTCGGCGATGCCGTTGCGGCCGAAAGTCGTCTTGTAGAAGTCCCAGGTCATGTTCTGACCGTAGGCCGCGTCGGCGGCGGCGGTCTCGGTGCTGGCTTCGGTGCTGTCGCCCCAGACGTTGTCGCTGCCGGTGAAGATGGTCTCGGTCGAGGTGCCGTTGCCCATGCTGACCACGTAATGGTTGCCCCGGGTCGCGTCCTTCAGCGTGTAGGTGCTGCCGCTCAGGTCGGCATGCAGCTTGACCTTGCCGGAGTACAGCGTCTTGCCGTTGCCCACCGCGTCCGCGGTGTGGATGTCGTCCCAGCGGTCCAGCAGCTTCTTGCTGGTGGCGCTGATGATCAGGTGGGCTTCGCTCGGGGTGCCGTCGGCACGCACGCCGCTGACCTTCACGTCCCAGGCCAGCGTCGGCTTCGCGTCACGCGCGAAGACCACCAGTTCCTTGTTCTTCACCGTGCCGCCAGCGCCGAATTCGGCTTGCGCAGCCTTGGCCGCCAGCTTGGCATCGACCTTGGGCGACAGGTCGATCTGAACCATTTGCGCCAGCGTCTGGCTGACGCCGCGGAAGCTGCCGTCGCCGGCGCTGTGCACGACCAGGTCGCCACCGATCACGCGCAGGCCGTTGTGGCTGCGGTCGAAGCGCACATGCTCGGCGCCGTCGGCGTCGACGATCAGGTCACGGGCGACAAAGGCGTCTGCGCCGGACGAATGGGCGGCTGCGAAAGCGGCACCGCCCAGGTGCGCCAGCGCGCGTTGCACGGCCGGGTTGTCGCCCGTGGGCTTGGCGGCAAAGGCGGACTGACCGAGGCAGACAGCCATGGCCGCAGCAGCGACCAGGCGAAGAGAGACGAGCTTCATGAAGTGGGTGACTTTCTTGCTGACGAGCCGGCGGATGGCCGGGTGCGGCGGCGCCGCATGACGAGAGGGCCGGTGAGCCCCGAAAAGGCTTGCACGCGCCCCAAAACAGTTCATGGGATTGACATCCGTCTCTGCTTTGAAGATATGCAATGCATATGTAGCAAGAAAAAGGCCAGGCCCTTTCGGGTCTGGCCTTGTGACGGCTCAGTGTTGGCAGCGCGCGAACCGCGCTGCCAATGACCAGCTGCGCGCAGGCGCTCAGCTGCGGTTGACGGCGGTCCAGGCGGCCTTGACGGCGGCCACTTCGGCCGAGCTTGCACCGTACAGGTCGGTTGCCGCGCTGATGGTCGCGGTGCGGGCGCCGGCGTAGTTGGTGCTGGCGGTCATGTAGACCGTCAGCGCGCGGTACCAGATCTTCGCAGCCTTGTCGCGGCCGATACCGGTGAGCGTACCGGTGCCGGTGGCCGTCCTGGTGTTGCCCGAGACGCAGGTCTTGGACGGCGAACCGGCGGTCGTGCCTTCGGCCAGCAGGAAGTAGAAGTGGTTGGTCACACCGGATGAGTAGTGCACGTCCAGGTTGCCCACGCCGGAGTACCAGCAGTCGGCCGAGGCGCCGTCCTTGCTCGGCTGGTACATGTAGCGCAGCGGGGTGCTGCTCAGCTCTTCGCCGATGGTGTAGTCGCCCGGATCGTTGCTGTTGGCAGCGTAGTACTCGACCATCGTGCCCATGACGTCGGACGTGCCTTCGTTCAGGCCGCCGGATTCACCCGAGTAGGTCAGGTTGGCGGTGCGCGAGGTCACGCCGTGCGTCATCTCGTGGCCGGCCACGTCCAGCGAGACCAGCGGCGTGAAGCTGTTGCCGTCGCCATAGGTCATGCAGAAGCAGCTATCGCTCCAGTAGGCGTTGTCGTAGTTGCGGCTGTAGTGCACCCGCGAGTAGGCGCCCTTGCCGTCGTTGGCAATGCCGCTGCGGCCGAAGGTGTTCTTGTAATAGTCCCAGGTCATGTTCTGACCGTAGGCAGCGTCGGCCGCCACCGTTTCGAGGTCGGCTTCGGTGTTGTTGCCCCAGACGTTGTTGGTCGCGGTCACCAGCGTCTCACGGCGGGTGCCGTTTTTCATCGTGACCACGTAATGGCTGCCGCGGGTCAGGTCGCGCAGCGTATAGGTGCTGCCGGACAGGTCGTCATGCAGCGTGACGTTGCCCGAGTACAGCGTCTTGCCGGAGCCGACGTTGTCGGCGGTGTGGATGTCGTCCCACTTGTCCAGCAGCTTCTTGCTCGAAGCGCTGAGAATCAGGTGCGCCTCGCTGGGCGTGCCGTCTGCCTGGGTGCCGCTGACGAGCACGTCCCAGGCCAGTTGCGGCTTGCCGCTGCGGGCGTAGACCACCAGTTCCTTGCTTTGCACAGCGCCGTCCCGGTGCGGGAACAGCGCCAGCGCGGCCTTGCCGGCGTGCTCGCTGGCGACCTTGGGCACCAGGTCGACCTGGACCATGCGGCTCAGTGTCTGGCTGATGCTGCGGAAGCTGCCGTCGGCCCCGCCATGCACCACCAGGTCGCCGCCGATCACGCGCAGGCCGTTGTGGCTGCGGTCGAAGCGCACGTGCTCGGCGCCGTCTTCGTCGACGATCAGGTCACGGGCAACGTAGCTGTCC
>NZ_VIDT01000146.1 GCF_006519715.1 Ideonella azotifigens | reverse complement strand
CTTGCGGAGGGGTCTGCGGCGCGGGCGGCGTCGAAGTGCAACTCGCCAGAACAAAGGCCATTGCCAAGAGCGCCTTGCAGCGCCATGCCATCACGGTGTTCATCGTGAGGCTCAGAGCGGCAGGTCCGCCGTGGCGCCGGTGGGCGAACCGCCCGCGTCGGCCGCCTGTTTCTTCTCCTCGGCGGAGACCACTTCTTCGGCGGCCGCCAGCGTCGGTGCCGCCGCAGGCGCGTGCCGCTCCTGCAGCGCCTGGGCCATCTGGTCGAAGGTGGCGTACAGCAGGCCGAACTCGTCCTTGCGCTGCTCGCGGATGCGGAAGTCGTAGCGGCCGCGCGAGATTTCGCCCAACGCCTCGGTCATCAGCTTGATCGGCCGCGCGAACCAGTTGGCCACGAAAAACATCGCCACCGCCACCGCCAGCACCGTGACCACCGCCAGCCCGATCATCAGCGTGATCGACAGCCGGGCCACGCGCTCCAGCGGCCGCTCCGGCAGCCCCAGCGCCACCCGGCCCACCGGCTTGCCCTGGAAGGTGATGGTGGATTCGAAACCCAGCACCGGCTCACCGCCGGCCAGGTAACGCGAGAGCTTCACGCCGCCACGCTCGCCCAGCGACTCGCCTGGTGGCGGCTGGTAAGGCAGGTTCTGCAAGCCCGGCTGGCTGGAGGCGCGCACCACGCCGCCGCGGTCGGCCACGGTCACGCTCTGGAAGTCGCGCGTCTTCATCACCTCCTGCAGCGACACGTCCACCGCCACCCAATCCTCGCTGAGCGCCGCCACCGCGTTCTGCGCCGCGATGAAACGCGCCAGCGCCGCGCCGTAGTCGGCCACCTGCGCCATCATCGCGGCGTACTGGCGCTGGATGATCAGCGAGGCGCTGAGCGCCATCACCACCGCGACGATCAGCGCCATCATGCCGGCCCACTTCACACGCAGCGGCACGATGCGCGGCCGGTTCGCCGCACCGGCTTCCTCGTCGATCTCGGCCAGCACCCGGCCCAGCGCCTCGGCCAGCTCGGCGCCGGTCTGGAAGCGATGCTCGGGTGCCTTGGCCATGCAACGGTCCACCACGCGGCGCAGCGAGGCCGGCAGGCCGGGCCGCAGCTTGGCCATCGGCGTCGGGTCTTCCTTGGCGATCTTCAGCGCCAGGTTCACCACGCTGTCGCCCTGGAACGGCCGCTGGCCGGTGAGCATCTGGTAGAGCACGATGCCGGCCGAGAACAGGTCCGAGCGGCCGTCGATCTTCTCGCCCTGCATCTGCTCGGGCGCCATGTACTGCGGCGTGCCCAGCACGTCGCCCACGCGGGTGCGCTGCTCGCCCTTGGTCGACTCCATGTGCGCAATGCCGAAGTCCATCACCTTGATGTCCAGCGTGTTGCGCACGCGGGCGATGTTGCCTGGCTTGATGTCGCGGTGCACGATGCCGCGCTTGTGCGCATAGTCCAGCGCCCGCGCCAGCTGCATGCCCATGATCACCACGTCACGCACCGGCAGCGGCTGCCCCGGCGCCAGCACCTCCGCCAGCGACTCGCCGTCCAGCAGCTCCATCGCCATGTAAGGCCGCCCGTCAATCTCGCCCACATCGTGCACGGTGACGATGTTCGGATGCGACAAGCCCCCCGAAGCCCGCGCCTCCCTCAGGAACCGCGCCCGGTACTCCTCGTCCTCGCACAAGGACGCATGCAGGAACTTGATCGCCACATCCCGCGCGATGCCCGGGTCATGCGCCCGGAACACGCTGGCCATGCCGCCACGGCCCAGGCGCTCCGAGATCTCGTAGCGACCGACCTGGCGGACAGGTGCCTCATTGCCGGGTGCGATGCGACCGCCTGGCAGGGTGCCGGTGACGGGCGCCGGCGACGCTGTATCGCTGGACAGACGCTGGGTCTGCGGATAAACCGTATTGCGGCCGACGGACTTGCTGTTGGCTGCGGTGTGCTCGGGTATCTGAGCCAAGGACGCGGCAGCGGGCGCGATGCGGGTGGCATCGGGGTCGACATTGCCTGCCTCATCGTCCGGCAGGGAAGACGAATGGCCGGCCCGGCCGTCTTGACGGGGAGCGGAAGACATTCGGGCATGGTTCCGCGGATGAGGCGAGGTGGCAATGTACGAAAGTCATTTGGCGCACCCGAGGCGCCCCTTGCGTCAAGGCAGGCGTCGGCTACGTCCGCAAGTTCAGCCAGGCTGCAACGAGAAGGAAGACAGACCCAACGATCATCCAGGCACGCGCCTGCGGCACCATGCGATAGCCGGCCGAAAGGAAGCGCCAGATGCCGAGCACCAAAAAGACCGATCCAAGAACCGAAAGAATGACATTGGCCTGCATGAGGTTCAGCTCACTTCCGGCGTCTATCAGCCAACGCCGCCACGGCGCTCTCTTGCTCGACCTCGTCATGGCTGCTCATGCCCTGGCACCACGGCCCTTCTCACCGTGATCAACGACCGCCTCCGGCTCGTCTTTCGACCAAAAGCCGGGCGCCATCCATGTAACGCGCAACAGCCGGTTCTCCAGGTTGGAATACAACACGTTCAGGCCGGTGCCGTCTTCAAAGCACCAAACCGCATGACCGCTGAGCAGGGCATCTTCGTGAACCACCGGTCGGTGTCCTACCTTGCGCACAAGATCTTGCTGCGTGTCAGAAAAATTCAGATCGAACGGCAAGGGTCCAGTCCAGCACAGCGAATCCAGCTCGCGCGCCGCGTAGTAGGTGACGGCGGAAAAAACCTGGGCATTCGGATATCGTCGGTCCGATCCGACGATCCGACGACCCTCGGTGAAGTACAACTCGATGCCGTACTCGCGGCGCATGTCCGCCACGTGTTCACGCCTGACGCTCGCAAGATGACGGTCGATTCCGAACATCGCCAATGCGGCCCGCAACTGCAGTTGCGACCAGCGAAGCCCGAACAGGTTCCTGAACTCTTCGGGAGTTGGCAACAGCCTGGTGTGAGAGTCCAACGCCCACGGCGTCTCGGGCATGCGGCAATAGACTGATTGAATCGCATGGCCGGCATCGCGATAGGCCACCGTCACATCGAGGCCCGCAATGCGCCAGAAGTCGCTTAGGTATGAGCGCCGTTGAGAACTTTTGGCGTCGAGTCTAGTGCGGGTGGCCTGCCGGGCGTCGTCCAGCGACAGACCGAAAGGCAACTTGAAAGGAAAATTTCGCATGACAGGGCCATCTGCATGAAAGATGACCTGAGAGAACAGCACGGGCCCTTGGCGACGCAAGGTGGGATCGAGTGCCTCCAGATATGCCTGGTCATCAAATCCAAGCTCGAGGCCCAGCTCATTAAGAACGATCCAGTCCACGTAGACCTCTCGGTCCTCTGCATCCAATTCGGGCTGGATGCCACGGGCAAGGCGCTCAAGGCAGTCCTGAACGCCTTGATCTTCAATCGGGCGACCAAGCAGTGCCAAAAGCGAATCACCGCCCATGATCGTTGCGTCCACTCGGCATCACTCGGCTTCTGGAACGCTCAAATGCAATAGGGCAATGCTCGAAAGGTCGCGTCTATATTCGGCAATCAGCGAATACGCAGGGCGTTCCCAGATGTCAATGCCATCTCCACCACCTCCTGGTGGCGGGCCCAGTTTTCGGCGTGCTTCATCGCACGAATCGGAAAATTCAAGCCCCTCGGGCAGCGAGCCGGGGAACTTGTCAGTGTCCTGCATTGGAAGGCCGGCATACAGCTGAACGTCGGTCAGCGAGAGCAGACTTGTCTTGCCGTCTTCGGGTAGTTCAAAAACGAGCGTGACACCCTTCTTTGGCAGTTCAACGTAGACGTCGATATCGCCACGCCTCACCTTCGGATGTTTCTTGACGCCGAGTTGTGCAAGCAACATCTTGATGTCCTCGGTGTCGTCTGTCTTGCCCAGGTAGAAGAGGAAGTCTTCGGCATTCATCGATGAACTCCAGGGAGTGGGTCGGCTCAGGCCTTGCATGCATCAAGGCATTTTTTAAGCCATGAATCGTATTGCTCATTCGTGATGTTGTTAATCTTTTCCGCGTTCTGCTTGTAGGCCTCTTGACAGGCCGCATCGTATTTTTTGATGCCGTCCTTGTCGCTCATCATGGCCGCTGTGTCCCCCTTGGCCGCGCCCTGCAGGTTCTGCGCATCGCGCGAAGCCTGAACGCGGGACTGCCCGTAGCTGGGGCTGGCGCGCTGATGCGCACGGGTAGGGATCACGATGGTCAAGGCGGAATCGTCAATCACCTTGCGCTCGCATTTCGACAGCGGCACCTTCTTCCGCTTGCTCTTGGCTGCTTGGGCTTTGAGCTCTTTGGCTCGCTCCTTCAACGCAGCCTTGGATGGGATGTGGTCTCGCGCCCGCTTTCCCTTGGCGGTCTTCTTCTTCTGTTCACCGTATTGATTTATCTCGCCGCACTTCATCTCGACTTCGTCGAGACCATCGATGATCGGCGTGACCAATGGGATCGTACCGGCGGCATCCACCGTGTTCTCATTGTTCTGCAACTTCTTGTCGGAAAAACGGCACGCGTTCTGACCATCCAGTTTCACGTCGAAGGAATAGAGAATCCAGGTAGAGGCTTGCTTGAAGGTGTTGGACTTGACGCCGCCGACAGTGCCCGGTTCGTCGCCAGAGCTCATCGAAAACTTTGAGCCCTTGATCGCGGCCATGTTGCCGCCATCCACCTTGACCGTGGTCGTACCGTCAGACAGCGTGCTGGACTGAGAGATGTTGGGGTATGGCATCGGCACAGGACCGCCCGGCGTCGGCGTCTTGCAAACATCCGGCACCGTCGCGATCGACATCCAACTGCCGCCCTTGTGCACCAGTGCGTTCAGCGTGCCATTGACTTTTACGGTGGCCATCGCGCTAGCAATTGCTGGCCGCGCGAAGCAGTGCTGCTGCGCGCTCCCCACCGTCCGAGCTGCCCCAGACCAAGCCGAGCGGTCCACGCGAATACATCTTCAACTGCGCGATGGTCGCGAGCACAACCGCCAACGGTCCCGACGCGGCGCCGACATCGCCCCAGCAGTCGGCAGGTGCGATGAAGTCACTGGCCGCGCGAAAACGCTGCCGCGTACGCGTGACCGTGAAACCATACTCATCTGCGCGGTAGGGCTCACCATTCATGTCGCAGTAGACGTCGGTGACCTGCTCACCGGGCCAAGCCTCCAACACCGAACCAAAGGCTCGCGACAACCCCTTTCCCAAGCACACTTCGCCGCTCCGGATCAGCTTGTCCTCCTTGCCCAGGCCGGTTGCCACAAGGTAGGACAGCGGCGCGATCCCGACAGCCCTCGCGGCTGCGCTCGACAGCAAGAGCGCGGCCCCCGCGGCCTCGCCGGGAATGAAGCCCCATGCGTTGTTGCGCTCGCCAGCGCCATGCAACTGCGATGTTTCCTCCAGCCATTCAAGCGTGTCGGGGTCGAGCCAGCAATCCGAACCGGCGATGATCACCGGCTGGCGCTGCTGCGTCCGCACCATCGCCAAGGCTGTCTCCAGCGCCACCAATCCACCCGCATGCCCCGACCGAAGCATCTCCATGTGCGCGAAACCACGTGGGAATGCCGCGCTCAAATGCCGCCTGATACGAGCCACAAGAGAATCATCGAAAGGAATACGCTCCGCGGGCAACGCGACGAGCAGCAATGGCGCGGCGAGCCCCACCAGGCCATTCGTTTCTCGTAACGGTTCCATGGCCTCGGCAATCGAGGCACAAAGGTTGTCCGCCATTCGCATGACCGTGTCGGGCTGATCGGCAAGCCAGCCGCATGCAGCAACCTTCATCGGCTCGCCTTCGGAGTCCACCATGAAGGGATGGTGGATAAAACCAGCCACACCAGCCCTCACAGCGGCGGCCGAAGACCAGGCACCTTGGCCGACGGCGGTCGCTGCACCCAGTCCGCAAATCGCGGCAGCGCGGTCAAGGTCCAAGCAGCGCCTCCAGGTCTTCTTCCTGATGTGTCAGCTGCGCATCGCGCATGTCAACCCGCGTATGGTCTAGCTGGTACACACGCGAATGGCATTCGAGCGCGCTGTGCCACACCAATGACACGCGCGCCGCATCGGGTTCGATGATGACGGTATGCAGGCTTGGCGGTGGATGGTCAATGCGATCCCCGTTCATGAAGCGTGTGCGCAACGCCAGCCGCGTGCTGGGCAAGACGAAGCGCGTGACGCCCTCCCGCGTCAGGTTCAGCAACGCCACCTCTTCACCCCCACGTAGAAATTCGGGGCTCCACTGATCTGATGGTGCAGACTGCCAGTGCCGCGGATCAAAGTCCCTGGGCAACAACGGCTGCCGATCGCGCTCCCAAGCTTCGTCGTAAGTACCGGCAAAATGCGCGCGCGCCTGCCAGTGACTGCCAATGAAGCCAAACCCAGCCGGCGTCGGGCGATCACTCCAGGCCTCGACCATGGCATGCGGATATTCAACGTTGGGCAAGGCCCGGCCGACCGCATTGGCGCGAGAGGTCGCGAAACCGGTACCTACCGGATTGGGCCAGTACCAGTCCTTGTCCGGTCGGCTCGATGCGGAATCAGCGCCGCCGAAAGCTCGGCTGTAGCGCATCGGCATGAGGACAAACGGCTGCGGCGCGGGACGCCATGATCCGCTTGAGCCCCACTGCCGGTCACCCGACACGCGAAGACGCTTGCCCACGCCACCGACGCGAAAGCCTACGTCCAAGCTGCCGACTGGCTGCCCGCCAGGTGAATGTGCAGTCCCGTTGATGACGATGTCAGTCGTTATTTTCGCGAGCACGAAATCGTTCTCGTAGCGCAGAACGCCCGGAGCATCTTCCCAGTACTCCGGCGTGCGCACCGGCGGTGGCTGTACCGACGCGGGGGCCGTGGTGCCATCTGAGAAGACATCGTACGTCGCCTTCACGACAACCAGCCAGGTCTCGGCGCCATCAAGCCCCCGGATCCACGACTGAGCTGCAGAAAACGGCGTGGCGTTCAGGATCTGCCACATGGTGCGACCTAGTTGATGTCGACCACCGCGCCCTTGATGCGGTTGGCCCCACTCGAACGGCTGACCACGTAGCGCCCGTCAACCAACACCTTGCCAGCGGCGGTGAGCGTGATGCTGGCATGGCCACAACGCAACACCAGCTCCCGCTGAGCGGTGATCTGCAGCGCACGCCCATCCACGCTCACCGCGACGCTCTTCGCGGCTTCAGGCTGCCGTTCTATCCCCGCTGGCTGAATGACACCGACGACGATGGGACGCAAAGGATCCCCGCGCTCCAGCAGCACGATCACGCCCTCGCAACGTCCAGGTGGCAGTGGCACCGTGCTGCGTGCGCTCACAAGGCGGCCCGGCATGACGTCTGGCATGTCGACCATCGGTGACCCGCTCTCGTCGAAGGCGACCACGGTTGCGACCAGCGGCCACGACATCGACTGTCCGAACAGCAAGGGATTGGCTTGCAGCTCGGTCAATGAGGCGTCCCCAGGCTTGCTTTCGGCCGCGGTGACTTCCGGCTCCACAAATGCCCTCATGCGATCCCCCGACGCGTCAATTGAGACCTACCTTGCTGCCTTTGATGACGATGTCACTCGAAGCCTTGACGTTGATCTTCCCCGAACCGTCGACAGACACGTCTTTCCCTTTGATGACTACCGTTCCATCCTTCTTCATCACGATGCTCGCACCGCCAGTCTTGATCGTGATCGACTCACCAGCGTCTATCACCAGGTTCTTGCCCACGCTAAGGCTGTCGTCATCCGTGACCGAGGTGCTCCGCTTCTTCCCGACGGAGGTCGACTGCGCGCCCCCTACCGAGACGCTACGGTCCGAACCAACGCTGGTGCTCTGCTTGGCGCCTACATCGGTGCTTTGATTCGCGCCGATCGAATTGCTCTGGTTCAAGCCGACAGTCGTTGTCTGACTCGCGCCGACCGTGATGGCCTGAATGGCACCGATGGTGACCTCCTGCGCGGCACCGACCGTGATCGTCTCGTTGACGCCCACGGTGTGCGTGCGCTGCATCGCGACGGTCGCCGTTTCGCTGCTGCCAACGGTGATGCTGCGGTTCGAGCCAATGCTGATGGTCTCGTTTGAACCGACCGTCTCGTTGCGGTTTACGCCGATCACGATGGTCTCGTTGTTGCCGACCTTCTCGCTTCTGTCGACGCCAATCGTGATCTTCTCGTTGCTGCCCACCTTCTCGGTCCGGTTCACGCCGATGGTGATCGTCTCGTTGTTGTCCACCGTCTCGGTGCGGTCGTGCTTCACATGCACGGTCTCGTCGTTGTCGATGGTCTTCTTGCGGTCGTGGCCGACCCAGTGGGTTTCGTCGTTCTCGACCTCGATGTCCTGGTTCTTCTCGGCGTGGATCCACAGCTGCTCTGCGCCGGCCTTGTCCTCGAAGCGGATGGCGTTGGCGGTGCCGTAGGCGCCGCCCTTGCTGGAGCGGGTCAGGATGCCGGACTGCGTGGCATTGGCGGGCAGGTCCCAAGGGGGCATCTGCATCGCGTTGTAGACGCGGCCGGTAACCAGCGGCTGGTCGGGGTCGCCTTCGAGGAAGTCGACCACGACCTCCTGGCCGATGCGCGGCACGTGCATCACGCCGAAATTCTTGCCCGCCCACGGGTGGCTCACGCGCACCCAGCACGAGCTGGTCTCGTTGTGCTGGCCGTAGCGGTCCCAGTGGAACTGCACTTTCACCCGGCCGTACCTGTCGGTGTAGATTTCTTCGCCAGAGGGGCCCACCACCACTGCCGTCTGCGGGCCTTGCACAAAGGGCTTGGCGGTCTGCCTGGGCGGCCTGAACTGCTGGTCGGCCGGGATGGCATCGAAGGTGCATTGGTAGCCGCCAGGCGCGCCGCCCTGGCTCTCGTAGCCGTCGACCACGGCGTTGGTGCGCATCGCCGAAATCAGGTACTTGATGTTCTGGTCTTCGCGCGGGTGCTTCTCCAGCGTCAGCACATGGCCGGTGGTGAGGCCTTGGGCATTGGAGGCGCCGCGCATGCTGACATAGGTGCTCTGCAGCTCGGTCAGGCGGTCTTCGTTGTACTGGGTGCCATCGGCCACCTGCAGGTAGTCGCCCTGGTAGTCGAAGGCTTCCAGCTTGTCGAGGTCATGCCCGCGGGGCTGCGTGGCCTTCACCGCGAGGCTGGTGGCCGGGCGCTCGAAGTCGTAGCTGGTGAGCGCCGCCTGGCCGGTCTTGACGCCGCAGCTGAACGACCAGTTCGACACGTAGTCGGCATCGGGCGGCAGTTGGTCGGTGTTCTCGTGGTATGGCAGGCGTTCGCAGTGAGGCGCAGGGTCGTGCGCGGAATAGGCATCCACCAGCACCAGCTTGTGTTCGGTGGCCGTGTGTTCGAAGTACCAGTAGATGCCCTCGTGCTCCAGCAGGCGGGCAATGAAGTTGTAGTCGGTCTCGCGGTACTGCACGCAGTACACCCACGGCCGGTAGCTGCGGTAGAGCTTGAACTCGAAATGGGCAATGGCGGTGTGGTCCTCGAAGACCTTCTTGACGATGTCCGGCACCGTCAGGTCCTGGAAGATGCGGCAGTCGGTGGTGCGGGTGAGGAACCACAGCCAGGGGCGCACTGTCGCCTGGTAGGCGTGGTAGCGGCCCCGGTGCGGCCCGATGCCGAAGCGTGTCACATGGCCGTGGAAGTAGCGCTTGCCGCCATCGCGCAGCGTGACGGCCACGCTCACGGTCTTGCCCAGCAGGTCGGTTGACAGGATGTCGGGCTTCTCGCTGAGCAGGCCCAGCTGCGTCTCGCCCAGCACACTGAGCCCACAGCCGTCGAACATCGATTCGAAGAGCAGGTCGTCAGGGGGCAGCGGGGAGCTGAGCGTGATCGAGGCAGACGGCATGAAGCGGCGCAGGCGCGAGTGAGGTCCTACGGTACGCAGGCCGCTTCGCACGCGAAAGCGACCAAAGTCACCCCGGCCACTTCAGCCACCGGCGGCCTTCAAGGCGCAGCGCAGTCCTCGGTACGCCAGCGCCGGGCGGTTTCGTCCCACAGCACAGGCTGGACCGCACTGCCACTGGCCTTGCCAGGCTTGACGCAGAACCGGGCCTCGTAGGCCACGGTGCCATCGGCACCAGCCTCGGGCTGCGCGCCGAGTTCGACGCGGTACA
>NZ_VIDT01000145.1 GCF_006519715.1 Ideonella azotifigens | reverse complement strand
CGCCGTGCACGTTGACGATCTCGTGCGGCAGCTTGAACTCGGCCATCGCGGCCATGGTCACCGCGGCGAAGGCTTCGTTGACTTCCCACAGGTCGACCTGCTCGGCCGTCCAGCCGGCCTTCTTCAAGGCCTTCTGGATCGCGCCGACCGGTGCGGTGGTGAACCACTCCGGCGCCTGCGCGTGCACGGCGTGCGAGACGATGCGGGCAATCGGCGTGAGGCCACGCGCCTTGGCGGTGGACTCGCGCATCAGCACCAGCGCGGCGGCGCCGTCGGAAATGCTGGACGAGGTGGCGGCGGTGATGGTGCCGTCCTTCTTGAACGCGGGCTTCAGGCCGGGGATCTTGTCCAGTTTGGCCTTGAACGGGGCCTCGTCGCGCTTGAACAGGGTCTCGCCGCCCTTGCCGGCCAGCGCCACCGGGGCGATCTCCCAGTCGAAGCTGCCGTCTTCGTTGGCCTGCTTGGCGCGCTGGGTGGAGGCGATGGCGAACTGGTCCATGGCCTCGCGGGTGAAGCTGTACTTGCCCACGCACTGTTCGGCGAACACGCCCATGGCCTGGCCGCGCTGGTAGGCGTCTTCCAGGCCGTCGATGGCCATGTGGTCGTACATGGCGGTGGCGCCGTACTTCACGCCCTTGCGCGCGAACATCAGGTGCGGCGCGTTGGTCATGCTCTCCATGCCACCGGCCACCATCAGCTCGGCCGAGCCGGCGGCCAGCATGTCGTGCGCGAACATCATCGCGCGCATGCCCGAGCCGCACATCTTGCTCAGCGTGACGGCGCCTGTGCTGTCCGGCAGGCCAGCCTTGCGCAGGGCCTGGCGCGCGGGCGCCTGACCCTGGCCAGCCATCAGGCAGTTGCCCATCAGCACTTCGTCGATGGCGTCGCCCGGCACGCCGGCGCGCTCGACGGCAGCCTTGATCGCGACGGCGCCCAGTTCCCAGGCAGCCAGTGATGAGAAGTCGCCCAGCAGGCCCCCGATGGGGGTGCGGGCAGCGGATGCGATGACGATGGGATCGGCCATTTTTCGAGTCTCCTGTGATTGCCGTGATGAAAGAGCCGCGGCCCTCAGGCTGCCGCCTGGGCGCGCTGCACGGCGAAGCGCTTGCCCGGCTCATAGGGAAAAACGTCGTGCACATGGCCTGCGGCAATGCGCTGCTTGTGACCTTGCCAGAACGCAGCGTCCAGCAGGTCGGCATGGTGTTTCATGAAGACTTCGCGCACCTGCGGGTTGCCCAGCAGGAAAGGCGCGAAGGTTTCGGGGAAGACGTCCCGCGGCGCGACCGGCCACCAGACCTCGCCGGACATTTCCTCTTCCTCGTTGCGCGGCGCAGGCACGCGGCGGAAGTTGCAGTCGGTCAGGTACTCGATCTCGTCGTAGTCGTAGAACACGACCTTGCCCGCGCGGGTCACGCCGAAGTTCTTCCACAGCATGTCGCCGGGAAAGATGTTGGCCGCGACCAGGTCCTTGATCGCGTTGCCGTATTCGATCACCGCGTTTTCGAGCTGGATGGGCGTGGCGTCCTGCAGGTAGATGTTCAGCGGCACCATGCGGCGCTCGATGTAGACGTGCCTGATGACCAGTTCGCGCGGGCCTCCATGGCCTCCGTCGGACGCTCGCTCGGAAAACTCCAGCTGGCTGGGCGCGAAGTGGCGCAGTTCGGCCAGCAGCGCTTCGTCGAAGCGCGAGAGCGGGAAGGCCACGTTGGAGAACTCCAGCGTGTCGGCCATGCGGCCCACGCGGTCGTGCTGCTTGACCAGCAGGTACTTGCGCTGCACCTGCTCGCGCGTGGTGTCCTTCTGCTCGGGGAAAAAGTCCTTGATGAGCTTGAACACGAACGGGAAGCTCGGCAGGTCGAACACCAGCATCACCATGCCCTTGATGCCGGGCGCGATGCGGAAGCTGTCGCTGGAGTGCTGCAGATGGGCCAGGAAATCGCGGTAGAACAGGTTCTTGCCGTGCTTCTGCAGACCCAGCGCGTTGTAGAGCTCGGCGCGCGGCTTGCGCGGCATCAGCGAGCGCAGGAACTGCACATGGGCGCTGGGAATTTCCATGTCGACGAGGAAATAGGCCCGCGCGAAGCTGAACAGCATCTGCAGGTCGTCCTCGCCGAACAGCACCGCGTCGATCACCAGCTTCGGCGCGGCGCCCTCCGGCCGGTCCAGGTGCAGGATGGGCAGCGCAAACGGCGCTTCGCTGTAGCCGTTGACCACCTTGCCCACCACATACGCGCCCTTGTTCCGGTAGAACAGCGAGGACAGCACCTGGATCTGGAAGTTGGCCCGCGCACGGAACGGGCCGTCCTGGTCCAGCCGCAGCAGCATGGCGGCCAGCACCGCGTCCACGTCGCGCGCCAGGTCCTCGAACGCGACCTGCAGCCGGAAGTTGGTGATGACGCGCATCAGCGTGTCGCGCAGCGACTCGCGCGTCGGGTAGTAGCAGCGGTAGGTGGGCGTGGCGGCCGGCTCGTCGTTCTCGATGTATTCGGTCGAGATGGCGGGGCGCACGAAGATGAAGTCGTTGTGGAAGTAGTGCCGGTGCAGGATCTTGGTCGTGACCGAATTGAAGAAGGTCTCGGCCAGCTCGGGCTGGTGGTGATGGGTCAGCAGGCCGATGTAGTGCAGCTTGACCTGCTGCCAGATGCCCATCGCCAGCGTGCCGGCTTCGAACTCTGCCTGCAGCCGCTCGGCGGCCTCGGCCACGCGCAGGTCGTAGAACTCGATGCGCTCTCGCTGCGCGCGCTGCTGGCCGTGCCAGTCGGCCTGCTCGAAGCGCTGCTTGGCACTGGCGCTGGCCTCGCGGAACAGCCGGTAGTGCTTGTCGAAACCGTCCAGCAGCGCGCGGGCGATCTCATGGCCGCGGCTGTCGTCAAGCTGCTGCGGGAACAGGGTTTGACGGACAGGCGGGCGCATGCACGACTGAAGTTGCAATCAGCCCGCGGGCTGTTCGGCCATGTCGGGCGCGGCGCTGCTGTCTGCCGGCAATGCGGGCGACAAGGGCGCGGCAGCGGCCTGCGTTGACTCTGCCGCCAGCGGCGCGCCGAGGAAGCGGCGGTGGATGCCGGCCAGCGCCTTGGCATAAGCCTCGCCCACGTCAGTGGTGCCGGAGACGGTCATGCGCAAGTCGTCCAGCAGGCCGTTGTGCAGGCCGTAGACCCAGCCGTGCACGACCACTTCCTGCCCGCGCGCCCAGGCGTCCTGCACGACGGTGGTGTAGCAGGTGTTGCGGGCCTGCTCCAGCACGTTCAGCTCGCACAAGGCGTCCACGCGGTACTCGGCGGGCAGGCTCTCCAGGAAGCCATGGTGCATGCGGCGAACGTCCTTCACGTGGCGCAGCCAGTTGTCGACCAGGCCGTTGCGAGTGTCCAGCATCGCGGCCTTGACGCCGCCGCAGTTCGAGTGGCCGACGATGATGATGTGCTGCACGCGCAGGTGGTCGACCGCGAACTGGATCACCGAGAGCGCATTCAGGTCCGAGTGCGCCACCACGTTGGCCACGTTGCGGTGCACGAACAGCTCGCCGGGCAGCAGGTCCACCAGCTCGTTGGCCGGCACCCGGCTGTCGGCACAGCCGATCCACAGGTACTGCGGCGTCTGCTGCTTGAGCAGACGGCTGAAAAAGCCAGGCTCGCGGGCCTCGGTGGCGGCGGACCAGCGGCGGTTGCTTTCAAAGAGTTCTTCGAGGTGTTGGCTCATGGCAGGACGGCTTCAAAAGTCGATTCAGGCACAAGGCGCCAGCGGGACGGTGCCGGCTGGGCCACCGCGTTTGCTGCATTGCACCAAACGCCGGACGCGAGTGTAAGCACGGGGGCCTCTGGAAAGCATCAGGACTCAAACAGCCGCAGCACGGCGCGCAGCCTTGGCCCGGCCCGCCGGTTTCGCAACCGGCTCGGGCTTTGCCAGCAACTGCCGGCAACGGGCCTCATGCTGCTCGATTTCCGCCAGCGTGACCTGGATGTCCTCCAGTTGCTGGGCCAGCTGGCGCCGGTGTTCGGCCAGCACGCCGAGGAAAGCTTCCAGCTGCGGGCGGGCGTCTGTGCCGGAGTCGTACATGTCGACCAGCTGCTTGATCTCCTGCAGCGACAGGCCCAGGCGCTTGCCGCGCAGGGTCAGCTTGAGCCGGGTGCGGTCGCGCAGCGTGTAGACGCGGTTGCGACCGGCACGCGCCGGGGTCATCAAGCCCACGTCTTCGTAGAAGCGGATCGCGCGCGGCGTGATGTCGAACTCCTGCGCCAGCTCGGTGATGGTGAAGGTCGCAGCGGCTTCCGCACGGCCGTCGCCACCGGTGGCTTGGGCACGTGCGCGGGAGGGACGATCGGAAGCAGGCATGACGTGGATTGACGTTTACGTTAACGTGAACCGAAGTCTACGCGACTTGCCGTCTCGCAGGCGACAGGCAGGCTGGCAAAGTTGGCGGACCATCGCCTACCGCGCCGGGGCCTTGCCGTCGTGGTCGCGTCTCCAAGTTTTCTTTGTCGGATTCCCTGCCATGGCCAATGCCCTAGAAGCCCAGTTGCGCTACCCCTGGGGCGACACCCTGCCCGAGACCGGCCACGCGATGGAGGTGGCACCGGGGGTGCGCTGGCTGCGCATGCCGCTGCCGTTTGCGCTGGACCACATCAACCTCTGGCTGCTGCGCGACGAGGCCGAAGACGGCAGCCCCGGCTGGGCCGTGGTCGACTGCGGGCTGGACATTCCCGAGGCGCGCGAAGCCTGGACCCGGCTGTTCGCCCACGGGCTGGACGGCCTGCCCATCCTGCGCGTGATCGTCACCCACATGCACCCGGACCACCTCGGGCTGGCGCACTGGCTGTGCGCGCAATGGGGCTGCAGGATGTGGATCAGCGCCACCGATTTCTACTCCGCCGGCCAGGCCTGCCGCAGCGACCCCGAGCTGATGCGTGCGCAGGCCGAGAAGCTGTTCTCGCGCCACGGGCTGACCGACCCGCAGCGCCTGGCCGCCGTGCGCGCGCATGCCACCGGCTACGCGCACCTGGTGCCGCAGCTGCCCGATGAATACCGCCGGCTGCTGCACGGGCTGACGCTGCGCATTGGCCCGAACGACTGGCACTGCATCGTCGGCCACGGCCACGCGCCCGAGCACATCGCGCTGCACTGTCCTGCGCTGAACCTGCTGATCTCGGGCGACATGCTGCTGCCGCGCATCTCGACCAACATCAGCGTCTACGGCCACGAACCGGAGGCCAACCCGCTGCCGCTGTTCCTTCAGTCCATCGAGCGCTTCAGGCCACTGCCGGCGGACACGCTGGTGCTGCCCTCGCATGGCAAGCCTTTCACCGGCGCGCACCAGCGCATCGACCAACTGCAGGCCCACCATGCGCTGCAGTTCGACCTGCTGGTGGCCGCCTGTGCAGAAGCGCCGCGCTCGGCCGCCGAGCTGCTGCCGGTGCTGTTCAAGCGCACGCTGGACGTGCACCAGACCAGCTTTGCCATGGGCGAGGCGATTGCCCACCTGCACGCGCTGCAGGAGGCCGGCCGGCTGCGGGCGCTGCCGAGCGACGAAGACGGCGTGCTGCGTTACGTGCCAGTGCTGCCTGCAGCGCCCGCCATGCCTTCGCCGGCTGGCGCCGAGGTGTTGCTCGCTTCTCGATAAGGCGCGAACACATCGCGCAAGGCCGTGCCACCCTGCCCGCCGACCAGCGACTTCTCCAGCTCGGTCAGGTGGCGCCGCATCTCGGCGGCGGCCTGGGCGGGTGTGCCGACGGTGAGCGCGGCGATCAGCTCCTGGTGCCGGTGCGTGACGCAGCCCGGCCGGTCGCCGCGCTGGTAGAGCGCGATCAGCAGCGAGGTGGTGGGCAGCAGCTCGTCGATCAGGTCGATGAAGACAGGATTGCCAACCAGCTCGGCCAGTGCCTGGTGGAAGCGGCCGGACAGGCGGATGGCAGCGGCTGCGTCGCCGCGCACATGGGCCGCGGCTTCGGCCTGCACCAGACCGTTCAGCTCGCTGACCTGGGCAGCGCTGAGCTTGCCGGCGAGGCGGCGCGCGATGTCGCATTCGACGACGCGGCGCGCATCGAACACATGCGCCGCATGCGCCAGGTCCGGATGCGGCACCTGCGCGCCGCGGTTGTGCTGCAGCACGATGATCTGGTCGGCCGCCAGGCGTTGCAGCGCCTGGCGCACGACGGTGCGCGAGACACTGAAGCTCTCGGCCAGCTCCTCTTCGCGCAGCCGCGCGCCGGGCGCCAGCCGGTGCTCGATGATGGCTTGATAGATGCCCTGGTAGACCCGCTGGGTCGCCGTGTCGGCAGCTTCTGCCTTGCCGGCCTGGCGGCGGCGCGTGGCGCCATGGGCGACATGGGTGGGCATCTCGGCATTGTCCTCAATCACAAGCGCCCGGCGCAGCGCTTGGCTGGTGGCGCGCAAGGTCGCCTCAGGCCGCGCCACGGCGCCGCCAAAGCGCGACCAGCAGCAGCGTCAGGCCCATCACCGCAAACGAGATCACCGTGGTGACGGTGCCGAGTGCGTAAATCACCGGCGTGGTCACGGTCGTCGTCAGGCCCTGCAGCTCCAGCGGCAAGGTGTTCAGGTCGCCCATGACCTGCGAGCTGCGGGCGATCTCGTCCCAGCTCAGCGTGAAGCCGAACATGCCGATGCCGACCAGGCTGGGCGCGATCAGTGGCAGCACCACGTGGCGCAGCGCCTGCCAGGGCGTGGCGCCCTGGTCGCGCGCGGCTTCTTCGTAGGCCGGGTTGAAGCGGTTGAAGATCGCGAACATGATCAAGAGGCCAAACGGCAGCGTCCAGGTCAGCTGCGCGCCCAGGCCGGAACTGAACATGCCCAGCGTGCTGGTGAAGCCTTCGAGGAGGCTGGGCGCATGGGCTTCGAGCACGGTCTTGATGCCCGTGTCCAGCAGCCGGAACATCAGGCCCACGCCCAGCGAGACGATGATGCTGGGCATGATCAGGCTGGCGACCACGACATAGAACAGCGCGCTGCCGCCCGGCAGCTTCTTGCGGTAGGCCAGGCCCGCGAGCAGCGAGCAGACCACCGTCAGCACCATCACCGTGAGGCCCAGCGCCAGCGAGCGGCGCAGCGCGGCGCCGATGTCGATCACGCCAATGCCTTCCCACAGCTGCGCGAACCAGTGCAGCGACCAGCCGCGCATCGGGAAGGTCAGCCCGCCCTCGGGGCCCTGGAAGCTGAGCAAGAAGATGGCCAGCATCGGGCCGTAGAGGAACAGCACAAAGGCGGCGAAGACGGCGCCAAGCAGCCAGAAGCTGAGCGGTCTCGATTCACGACGCGGGACGGCGGCCATCAGAGTTCCTTCCTCAGGTTCACCAACCGCATCAAGGCCACGATCATCATCAGCACCACCGCCAGCAGGATCATCGCGTTGGCCGCGGCCAGCGGGAACTGCAGGTAGCTGGTCTGCACCTGGATGACCTTGCCGACCGAGGCGATCTGCTGGCCGCCCATCACGCCGACCGTGACGAAGTCGCCCATCACCAGCGCCAGCACGAAGATGGAGCCGATGATCAGCCCGGTCTTGGACAGCGGCAGCACCACGTGCAGCACCGTCTGCCAGGGCTTGGCGCCGTTGTCGCGCGCGGCCTCCAGCAGCGAGCGGTCGATGCGCATCATCGAGTTGAAGATGGGCACGATCATGAACATCGTGTAGAGGTGCACAAAGGCCAGCACCACCGAAAACTCAGAGAACAGCAGCCACTCGATGGGCTGCTCGATGACACCCATCGCGACCAGCGTGCTGTTGATCAGGCCGTTGCGGCCCAGCAGCGGCACCCACGAGATCATGCGGATCACGTTGCTGGTCCAGAAGGGCACGGTGCAGACGATGAACAGCACCGTCTGCATCAGCTGGCTCTTCACGTGGAAGGCCAGGAAATAGGCGATGCTGAAACCCAGCAGCGCCGTGATCAGCCAGGTCAGCAGGCTGAACTTCAGCGTGGAGCCATAGGTCTTCAGCGTGACGCAGACGTCTTCGCCGGCGGTGACCAGGCTGTGGCCGCAACCATTGAAGACATCGAGGTAGTTCTGGCCGGTGAAGGCCGGGATCAGTTCGTAGTCGGTCGCCTGCCAGGTGCTGACCATCGCGATCAGCGCCAGCGGCACGACAAAGAAGATGACGAACACCGCCGCCAGCGGCGCGGCCTGCAGCCAGGCCAGCAGGCTGCGGGACGAAGAGCGGCGTGTGCGAGTCATCTCGGTTCTCAGGACATCAGGCAGCCACGAACTCGTTCCACTTCTGAACCATGTACGTGTTCTCGTCCATGATCGCGTTCCAGCAGGCGATGCCGCCCATGCGGGCCTCGTAGCTGCCACCGTCACGCACCGCGCCGGCCTTGGCCAGCACGTCGCCGTTGGGCGACTTGATGTCCTGCGTGGCCGGCTTGCCTTCCATCCAGTAGGCCCACTCGTAGGCCTCCATCTTGGCCTTGGCGGTGTCCAGCACGGCGCTGTAGTAGCCCTGGCGGTTCAGGTAGGCGCCAGCCCAGCCGTCGAGGAACCAGTTGATGAATTCGTAGACGGCGTCAGCCTTCTTGCCGGTCACCGTCTTGGGAACGCCGAAGCCGGCGGCCCAGGCGCGATAGCCTTCCTTCAGCGGCTGGAAGGTGCAGGCAATGCCCTTGGTGCGCACCGCCGTGACGGCCGGGCTCCACATGGACTGGATCACCACTTCGCCCGAGGCCATCAGGTTGACCGACTCGTTGAAGTCCTTCCACAGCGAGCGGAACTGGCCGGCCTTCTTCGCCTCGATCAGGGTCTTGATCGTCAGGTCGATTTCCTTCTTGGTCATGTTCCCCTTGTCGGGGTACTTGTAGAGGCCCATGGCCTCGACCACCATCGCCGCGTCCATGATGCCGATGGACGGGATGTTCAGGATCGCGGCCTTGCCCTTGAACTCGGGGTTCAGCAGCTCCTTCCACGAGTCGATCGGGCGCTTGATCAGGTCCGGGCGGATGCCCAGCGTGTCGGCGTTGTAGACCGTGGGAATCAGCGTCATGAAGCCGGTCGCGTCCTTCGCGAAGGTCTTGCTGTCCGGCTTCTCCAGGTACATCACCTTCTTGGGCGCGGTGCCCTGGTCGCCGACCTTCTTGCCGGCGACTTCGCCCTTGGTGAACAGCGAGGTGATCTTGTCGGCGTTCTTGATGCGCTTCACATCAATGCCCAGCAGGTTGCCGGTGGGGATGATTTTCTTCAGCGAGAAGTACTCGGTGTCGATCAGGTCGAAGCTGTTGGGCGCGGTGACGGCGCGCTTGGTCACGTCATCGGTCGTGACCGGGATGTACTGGATCTTGATGCCGGTGTCGGCCTCGAACTTCTCGGCGATCTTCTTGTCCTGGTTCACCGCGGTGCCCAGGTAGCGCAGCGTGATCTTTTCCTGCGCGTGCACGTAGGGGAAGCCGGTGATGCCGACCGCTGCAACGCTGGCGTTCTTCAGGAAACTGCGGCGGCCGGCCGACGAGGCCTCGCCGGTCTGGGGCGTCGCGTCGACGGACGGCGTGACGGGCTGCGGCGGGGTCTGGTCCATATCGCTCATCGGGTTCTCCAGCAAACAGGCTGTGTGTGGGTGGGACGGAAAAGAGGGATCTGAATTCAGGCGGCCAGGCGAATCAGGCCGCCAGCGAGTGCGCGTCGGCCTCGGTCCAGTGCAGCGAAAGCTGCTGGCCGGGCGCGATGGGCTGCTGGTGGAACTTGGCGTCGGGCATGCTGGCGACCCAGGCGGCGGACGGCGCGTCGTCGTCCGCGGTCTCGGTGGTGCCCGGCTGCACCAGGTGCACCAGCACATGGTTGCCCTGGTATTCGATGGCGCGCACGACCACCGGCAGGCCACCAGCCGACGCTTCGCCGCCCGAGAGTTCGCAGCGGTCGCTGCGCACCGCGAGCTTGCCGCCGGGTGTGGTGATGACGTTGTGCGCGCCGATGAAGCGGGCCACGAATTCGGTGCGCGGGCGCTCGAAGACTTCGCGCGCCGGGCCGGCCTGCTCGATGCGGCCGTGGTTCATCACGACCACCAGGTCGGCCAGCGCCATCGCCTCCTCCTGCGAGTGCGTCACATGGACAAAGGTCATCCCGAGTTCCCTGTGCCAGCGCTGCAGCTCGGCGCGCATCTTGATGCG
>NZ_VIDT01000144.1 GCF_006519715.1 Ideonella azotifigens | reverse complement strand
GCCACAGCGCGCCCTGCTGCGCCCAGACGACCTGGTAACCCAGGCCGGCAAAGCCGGAGGCCAGCATCAGGCCATGCGCGGCCCACACGCGTTTCGCCGCCATCGCTTCAGCCGGAGAACCCGATGGTGTAGCCCCAGGAGTCCAGCCGCGCCGGGATCGCATTGAAGGCCAGCGTGATGCGCTGCTCGCCCTGGTTGGGCGGCACGGCGTGCATCAGGTAGCTGGGAAACAGCACCAGGTCGCCGGGTTCTGGCGGCGGGCTGATCCACTTGTCGGCGTTGTACGGGCCGGTGACGACGCCGGCATGGTCGTTCTTGAACGAAAAGTCGGTACCGCCAGGCGCCTTGATGAACACGGTGCGTGCGCTGGGGTGGGTGGGTGTCAGGTAGACCACGCCGGAGATGAAGCTGTTGGCATGGTTGTGCATGGCTTGCTGGCCGCCTTGCTCGAGCACGTTGACCCACATCTCCTTGAGCGCCCAGGGCATGCGCTGGCCAAACAGCAGCGCGCCGAACTCGGAGAGCTGCGGCGTGAGCAGGCCCGCCACGTCCACCAGCAGCGGGCTGTCGCTGGGGCGCAGCATGCTGGTGTGCGACAGCAGCGCCGAGCCGTTGTTCTGCTGCTGCGCCTGGGCCGCGAAATGCGCCACCAGCGCGGCCACCAGGGCCGGCGGCAGCGCGCCGGGCACGCGCATGAAGGGCGTGGCGAACAATCCGTGAATTTCAGCCATGGCTTGTAGACCTCAACCGAAGATGGCGGCCACGCGCAGCCAGGACCAGTAGGCCGCGATCGAGCCGATCATGTACAGCACGACGCTGCGCGCCTTGGCCAGCTGCGGCCAGCGGCTGCACAACTTCCACAGCAGCATCGCCGCGCCCACCGTCATCAGCTGGCCGATCTCGACGCCGACGTTGAAGGTCAGCAGCGCCACAGGCAGGTGGTTCTCGGGCAGGCCGATCTCCTTGAGCGCGCCGGCGAAGCCCAGGCCGTGCACCAGGCCGAACAGGAAGGCCACCAGCGCCGGCCAGCGCCGCGCCAGCGTCTCGCGCTTGTGCAGCGCTTCGCCGGCCACCAGCACGATGGACAGTGCGATCGTTGCCTCCACGGGCGGCGGGCGTAGCGTCAGGATGCCCAGCGCGCTGAGCGCCAGCGTCAGGCTGTGGGCGGCGGTGAAGGCGGTGATGGTCCAGACCAGGCGGCGCTGGAAGCCGACCAGCAGCAGCAGGCTGATGACAAACAGCAGGTGGTCCACGCCGCTGAGGATGTGCTCGACCCCCAGCACCGTGTAGGCGGTGGCGACCTCGCGCCAGCTGCGGCCATCGTCGGCCGCGCCGTAGAGGTGCACCGAGGGCTGGCCGGCGGTCAGCGTGTAGACCCGCGCGTCGCCATTGAGCCAGTAGACCTTGACCAGCGCGGCCGAGTAGCGATCACCCACGCCAGTGATGGACAGAGTGCCGGTCAGGCCGGCCTCGCCGCAGTGCAGCACGTTCTCCTCGGCCTGGCAACCTTCGGGCCAGACGGGGGTCAGGTCATCGCTGGCGGCGCGCTTCTCGGCGGCGGCCCACATCCAGTAGAACTCGCCGTGCGAGACTTCGCGCAGCTGCATCTCGGCCATGCTGAGCTCGTGCGCGCCAGCAACCGGGCCGAGCGCCAGCAGCAACGCAGCCAACAAGCCGCGCAGCATCACATTCAGGGACCTCATTTCGCATCCTCGTAGCGGATGTTGTACTTCTTGGCCAGCAGCTGCACCGCGGCGCTGCGCTGCTCGGACAGCGTGGCATCGGTCCAGTCCTGCTGCACCACCGGGCGCAACACCTCGAACTGCGCCGGCTTGGCCGGGCTCACGGCCTCCAGCCGCACGGCGCGCCAGCCCTCGCGGGTCTTCTCGGCGCGCCATTCGCCCACCGGCGCGGTTTCCAGCGCCTTGGCAAAGTCTTCGCCGTAGCTCAGCACCAGGTTCTGGTGCGGCCTGCCCTTGAAGACCCGCAGGCCGGCCTTGGCATCGCCCGGCGTGCCGGCGTTGAGCTCGGTGACGAAGGCGCGCACGGCGGCCTCGGAGCTGTCGCCGTCCAGCGCGGCTTCCTGGAAGTCGAAGCGGGCGGGCTCGTCGTATTTCGCGCGGTGCGATTCGAACCACTTCTGCAGCGTCGCGTCATCGGCGGGTGGCAGCTTGGTGTTGGCGTCCACCACGCTCAGCGCCTTGAAGATCACGCGATCACGGATCGCGCTGTCGCCGCGGTCGACCTGCAGCGCCAGGCCTTCGCGGTACAGCACCTCGTTGTCCAGCCAGACCTTGCGCAACGCGGCCAGTTCCTCGGCGTTCGGATCGCGGTTGCGCGAGGCCTTGAAGATCTCGATGGCTTCCTTGTCCACCGCGGCACCGACGACGATGGTGTGCGGGTCGTCGCTGCGGCTGATCAGCAAATGGTCGGCACCGAACAGCAGGGCACCCAGCACGAGGAAGTGCAGCAGCGGCTCGCGGGTCCAGTTCGGCAGCCCGGCACGGGGTGCGGACTGGGCAGCAGCGGGCTTGGCGACAGGATCAACAGGCATCGTCAGCGGAGTGGACATGATTTCTCGACAGAACAACCATAACAACGGAAAAAGGCGCCGCGCGAAATCGCGCGGCGCCGTGCGGCGGTCAAACAACTGCCGCAGGGACGGATGGGTCCAGCCGGCTTACTTGACGCCGGCGACCTTCACCGAACCCTTCACTTCCACGTAGACCGGGTTGCTGTAGAACCACAGGTCAGACCAGGCGGCCACGTCGTACGACACCATCTTCTGGCCGTTGACCACCGCCAGGTGGTTCGGGCAGCCGTTGATCGTGCCGTTGGCGGCCGTCCAGCTCACGCCGTTTTCAGGCACGTTGGTGCCGGCGACCGTGCAGGGGATGCGCAGCTTGCTGGTGTCGTTGGCGTTGGTGAACAGGTCCGACAGCGGGTTGCCGCTGGCATCGGTCTCGTAAGGCGTGGCGGCCGGCAGGTTGCTGCCACGCAGACGCACGTACTGCGAAGCCACCACCGCCGGCAGGCGGTAGGACATGCGCAGGTAGGTCGTGCCGTCGGTCGTCGAGACGATCGAATTCCAGCCCTTGGGCGCGCTGAAGGTCTTGACGATTGCGGCCGAGGTGTTCTTGGCAGCAGCCGGCACGACAGCCAGGTCAGCGGTGACGCCATCAGCGCTCAGCCACGCGGTGTTGCGCGGCCATTCGCCCGAGTAGTCGGCAGCACCCGGCGTCTTGTAGCCCGAGACCATGCCGCGGATCAGGTCCACGTGGTCCAGCACCGGCTTGTTGATCGGCTGGTTCATGCCCACTTGGGCCAGCGACGGGTTGGCGAAGCTGTAAGGCGCGTAGTTGGTGCCAGCCGGGTCGCGCACCGAGATGCCGACCACCACGTCGTCACCCGCGTCCACCACCAGCTTCTCGCCCATCGAGACGCAGTTCGCGTGGTTCACGACGCTGCCCTTTTCGGCACCGGCGTAAGCGTAGTTGCGGACTTGCGAGTCGGACAGGTAGGCCGAGGCGTTGGACTTGCAGACCACCAGGCCCAGGCGGTCGATCAGCTGGCCGTCCACCGCGAAGCTGTTGCCGGTGCGCAGGCCGTCGACGATGGTTTGCGGGCGCAGCTTGTCCTGGCCGTTGCGCACCATCACGAAGTCGCGCTGGTATTCGCCGGGGTAGAAGTCTTGCGACGAGCGGCGGTCATCCGGGCCGAAGATGCCGCGGTTGTGCCAGTCGGAGCTGGAGAAGAACCAGTAGTTGCGGCCTTCGCCCAGCAGTGCGTCCCACACGCCGCCGATCACGCCACCGTACACGCCGGTGCCGCCGTAGGTCGTGCCGCCCACCGAGTCGACCTTGCCGGTCGGGAAGGTGTTGCGCAGGACCTGGTATTCACCGCGGTTGTTGGCAGCGCCGTGGCCCGGGTGGGTCTCGAAGCCGAAGGCGATGTTCGGGGCTGCGTTGTTGAAGTCACGCAGGTGCTCGATGTTGAAGCCGTTGTTGCCGTCCGGGTTGAACGGGCCGGCGCGCTCCAGGTGGGCCGGCACGTAGTAGCTGGCGTTGCCGTGGTTCTGGGCCATCCACTTCAGGGCTTCGACCGTCTTGGCGTGGCCGGTGTTGCCGGAGCCGGTGCCGCTGGCGGGGATCAGCTTGTGCGCGGTGGCGTTCCAGCTCGGGTCGGCGGCATTCAGGCTGCCGGTGACCGAGCAATCCCAGTTGTTGCCGGTGGCGGTGCCGGTGGTGTTGCCGCGGCTGGTGTCGGTGTCGCCACGGTCAAAGCAGTAGGACCACTGGGCCAGCGCATTGGCATTGCCCACGGCCTTGTAGCCCGGGCCGGTCGGCAGCGTGACCTTGTCCAGCTTCTTGGGCATCTGGCCGGTGACGACGGACATCGAGCTGTGCTCGTGGCCGGCGACGACCGATTCCATGCCGATGAACAGCGGCACGTTCTTCTGGGCCGAGAGGTATTCCAGCAGCGGGTACTGGTATTCCTGCACCGACTGCCAACGCCACATGTTGCCGTTGCCGCCCACGCCGCCGCCGTCGCCCTTGATGGCGGCCGCGCCGATGGAATTGGTCCACGTGGTGGTCGGGCCCTGGCCTTCGACAAACGGGTAGGCCGGGGTGCTCAGCGTGGCGTCTTCCACCAGCGTGCAGTTGCGGTTGCCGGTGCCACCGTGGCCGGCTTGCACGAACCAGTCGAGGCCGAAGGTGCCGTCGGTCTTGTCGGTCACCTTGCTGACCAGCTTCTGCATCGAGATCGTGCCGTCCGAGCAGGTGGTGTGGTTGTGGAAGTCGCCGGTGACGTACTTGCCGGAAGGGGTGGATTCGGCCTGGGCGGCCGAGGGAGCGGTGATGGCAGCGGTGCTGCCGATCGCGGCGATGGCAGCCAGCGCAAGCGGGCTCAGGCCAGTTCGGAACTTCATGAAGCTACTCCTGATCGTTGTGTTTGGGACGCGTTGCATCCCGTGGGTGGGCCTGGTTCGGCCAGTGAAGGTCGCCAGGCACCCGAAAAAGGCACTGCGGCGAAGTGCGCATGGTCGTCACATGAGGTGACATCCTCGTGACTGATGGACGAAATCCAGCAAGCTGGCTTCAAGTGCGATGGCTCGACAAACGCAGGCCGGCGCCGGGCCGCCCCAAGCGGCCTGCACAACCCGCCCGGCGGGTGGTTCCGCGTACCCGCGGAGCCGGGTGCCCCGATTCACTTGATGGACTGGTTGCGGGTGTAGGACACGTCGATGTCGGCGTCGACCACGCCGGCCTTCTCGAAGTGCAGCGTCAGTGGGTATTCGCGGCCCAGGCCCAGCGGCTGCTTCAGGCCCAGCAGGCGGATGTAGGTGGTGTCCTCGTGCAGCACCAGCACCTGGCCGCGCCGGATCGGCAGGTCGATGGCACCCGGCCGCGCGCCCATGCCGCCGATCTCCGCCGAGCTGGCCAGTGGCGAGGTGACGCCGATCAGCCGGTCGTCCTGCACCACCTCGTCCAGCGTCATGCCGACGATGACGCTGCTGTCACCGGCCAGCGTCTCACGCGCGTAGGGTTTGTAGACCCGCAGGCTGCTGCAGAAGAACTCGCAGGCGCGCGCGGCAGGCAAGACCGAAACCAGGCCCAGCGCGCCAGCGGCACGCAGCAGCTGCCTGCGCGAGGCACGCAGGCTCAAAAAAGTAGCATCCATGGCGCGAACCGTAGCGATGACGCATGACAAGCCGACGACATCCGCCCGGCAACGGCGCCAAAGCCCGCCCATCCCCCTAGTTACAAAACCCCACAGTGCTGAACGCCTCGTTAACGTCGGCGATTCACCAGCGCAGGCAGTCCTACCCGGGCAGCACTCGGCGCCTCAACGTTCGTTTTTGTGGAGTTTGGGTCATGAGCTTTTTTCCCAGGACTGTCCGGCTGACGCAGCTGATGCTGCTTTCGGGCGTGATGTCGGCGTCATTCGCGGCCACCAGCCCGAGCGCATCCCGCAGCTACATCGTGCTGTTGAAGGAGGCCCCGGCGGCCAGCTACCGCGGTGGCGTGGCAGGCCTTGCCGCCACCCAGGTGCCCGAGGGCCAGAAGCTGAACGCCCGCGCCGCGGCCGTGCAGGCCTACCGCGCCCACCTGGCCGGTGAACAGCAGAAGCTGATCAGCTCGCTGGGCCCGGTCAAGCTGCTGCACCGCTACAACGTGGCCTTCAACGGCTTCTCGGCCGTGCTGACCGAAGCGCAAGCCAAGAAGCTGCGCGCCAACAGCGCCGTCTCCAGCGTGCTGGCCGACGAGCGGCGTGAAGCCACCACCATCACCACCCCGCTGTTCCTCGGCCTGGACGGCCCTGGCGGCGTCTGGACCAAGAAGGTCCAGGGCGTGCTGGAGAAGGGCGAAAACGTCATCGTCGCGGTGGTGGACTCCGGCATCCAGCCCGAGAACCCGGCCTTCTACGACCATGTGGACGCCAACGGCACCCCCGTGAAGACCGGCGGCACGCTGGCCTACCAGCCGCTGCCGGCCGGCCAGTACAGCGGCACCTGCACCACCGGCGCCGGTTTCACGGCCGACTCGTGCAACAACAAGCTGATCGGCGCGCAGGTCTTCAGCGCCGGCTACCAGCAGGCAGTCGCCCAGGGTGCCGTCACGCCGTTCCTGAACTTCTACGACGTGCCGCGCGACGAAGTCGGCCACGGCTCGCACACGCTGTCCACCGCCGGCGGCAATGCCAATGCACCGGCCTACACCTCGGCCGGCATCTATGTCGGCACCACCAGTGGCATGGCGCCGCGCGCCCGCGTGGCCACCTACAAGGCCTTGTTCGGCACCATCGCGGCGGACGGCTCGCTGGGCGGCAACGGTTTCAACAGCGACCTGGTCGCGGCGATCGACCAGGCCGTGGCCGATGGCGTGGACGTCATCAACTACTCGATCAGCGGCTCGCAGACCAACCTGCTGGACCCGGTCGAAGTGGCCTTCCTGAATGCCACGGCGGCCGGCGTGTTCGTCGCCGCGTCGGCCGGCAACAGCGGCCCGGGCAACCAGGTCGCCCACAACAGCCCGTGGCTGACCACGGTGGCCGCGTCCACCCACGACCGCCAGTTCATTGCCGACCTGTCGCTGGGCAACGGCACCGGCCCGTACACCGGCGCCTCGTTCGACCCGGCCGCGCTGCCCTCGGCCAGCATGGTGCTGTCGAGCGACATCCCGGCCGCAGGCGTGCCGGTGGCCAACGCCAACCTGTGCTTCCTGAACTCGCTGGACAGCACCAAGGCCGTCGGCAAGATCGTCGTCTGCGACCGCGGCACCAATGCCCGCGTCGAGAAAAGCCAGGAAGTGGCGCGTGTCGGTGGTGTCGGCATGGTGCTGATCAACCCGAGCGCCAACACCGTCGTGGCCGACTTCCACAGCGTGCCCACGGTGCACCTGGACGCGCCCTCGCGCACCGCCGTGCGCAACTACGTGACGAGCAGCGGCGCCAGCGCCACCGGCGCCATCAGCGCGCGCTACCAGGCACCCAACGTGGTCGCCCCGATCATGGCCTCGTTCTCGTCGCGCGGCCCGAACCTGGCCGAGCTGTCGGTGATGAAGCCCGAGATCACCGCGCCTGGCGTGGACGTGATCGCCTCGGTCACCTACGCGCAGCAAAGCCAGGCCGACCATGACGCGATCCTGGCCGGCACGCTGGTGCCGTCGCCGGTGGTCGAGTCGTACCAGGGCACCTCGATGTCCACGCCGCACATCGCCGGCATTGCCGCACTGATCAAGCAGGCCCACCCGAACTGGCCGCCGGCCCAGATCAAGTCGGCCATGGTCACCAGCACCACCGGCGTCAAGCTCGCCAGCGGCGCGCCGGACACCAACCCCAATGGCTACGGCGCTGGCCACGTGAACCCGCGCGGCGCCGCGGATCCCGGCCTGGTCTACCCGATCAACCCGGCCGACTACCTCAGCTTCCTCTGCGGCGCCAACTGGCTCGCCGCGGATGACGCCAACTGCCTCGCCTTTGGCAGCGCCGCGCCGAGCAACCTGAACCTGCCGACCGTCGCGGCCGATGTGCCGGGCACCCTGACGATCAAGCGGCACGTGCGCAATGTCGGCACCGGCCCGGCGATCTACTCGGCCAGTGCGACGGTGCCCGGCTTCATTGCCACCGTCACGCCGCCCACGCTGAGCCTGGCCAAGAACGAGGTGGCCGCCTTCACGCTGACGCTGAAGACCAATGGCGCGGCGCTGAACACCGGCGTCTTCGGCAACCTGAGCTGGACCGATGGTTCGCACGTCGTCACCAGCCCGGTGCTGGCGCGGGCGCGGGCGCTGTCGGCCCCGGCGGTGCTGTCCAGCACGGCCGCCACCGGTTCCGCCAAGTTCAAGGTCGCCTATGGCTTCGACGGCGCCACCAGCGCGCTGGTCACCGGCCTGAAGCCGGCCACCCGCACCGCCGGCACCGTGGCGCTGAACGCCCAGGTCTGCTTCAACATCAGCGTGCCGGCCGACGCGCTGGTGGTGCGCGCCGCGCTGTACAACGCCGACACCTCCGGCAACGGCGGCGACGACCTGGACATGACGCTGCTCAACCCCTCGGGCACTACCGTCGCCTCCAGCGGCGGCGCCACGGCCGACGAACTGGTCAGCGTCACCGCCCCGGTCGCTGGCACCTACAAGGCCTGCGTGCAGGGCTACAACCCGGTCGGTGGCAGCAGCAACTTCACGCTGTCCTCCTGGGTGCTGTCGGCTGCCGATGCCGGTGGCAGCCTGGCCGTGACCGGCCTGCCCACCACCGTCGCAGTGGCCGACCAGGCCTCGGTCAAGGCCAGCTGGTCCGGCCTGGCCAACCTGCGTTACCTCGGTGGCATCCGCTACGCCAAGGGCGACGGCTCGACGGTCGGCACCACGCTGCTGACCGTCGAACCCAATGCGCCCAGCCTGACGCTGGGCGCCAGCGACATGAGCGCCCGCAAGGCGCGCATCGCCGCCTCGCGCTGAACCTCGCCAGCGCTCCGGCGCTCGCTGCCAAGGCAGGCCCGAAAGGGCCTGCCTTTTTTCATGGGCGGGGCCGTCATGGGCCTTTTGCCGGCCAGGGCACACAATGCGGCAGTCCCGAAAGGGTCTGCCCTCTGCCTGCCTGAACTGTGATCCCTGCCCGATGAAAGCCCCGAAGCGCCTGCAATCCCTGATCGACGAGGGGCTGGTCGACAGCGTCCTGCGCCAGCTGATGAGCGGCAAGGAAGCCGCCGTCTATGTCGTGCGCTGCGGCGACGACACCCGCTGCGCCAAGGTCTACAAGGCCGCCACCGAGCGCAGTTTCCGCCAGGCGGTGGACTACACCGAGAACCGCAAGGTCAAGAACACCCGCCAGGCCCGCGCCATGGCCAAGGGCACGCGCTTTGGCCGCGAGGCCGCCGAGGCCGCCTGGCAAAGCGCCGAGGTGGACGCGCTGTACCGCCTGGCCGCCGCTGGCGTGCGTGTGCCGCGGCCCTACAACTTCCTCGACGGCGTGCTGCTGATGGAGCTGGTGGCCGACGCCAACGGCGACGCCGCGCCGCGCCTGAACGACGTGCAGTTCACGCCCGAGGACGCGCTGCGCCACCACGCCACGCTGCTGCGCGAAGTCGTGCGCATGCTGTGCGCCGGTGTCGTGCACGGCGACCTGTCCGAGTTCAACATCCTGCTGGCCGAAGACGGGCCGGTCATCATCGACCTGCCCCAGGCGGTGGACGCCGCCGGCAACAACCACGCCCAGCGCATGCTGCTGCGCGACGTGGAGAACCTGCGCAACTTCTTCGGCCAGTTCGCCCCCGCGCTGCTGGCCACCCAGCACGGCGCCGAGATGTGGGACCTCTACACCCGCGGCCTGCTGCACCCGGACACGCCCCTCAGCGGTGAGTTCAAGTCCAGGCAAGGCCCGGTGGACCTGGGCAGCGTGCTGCGCGAGATCGACGACGCACGCGACGAAGAACACGCCCGGCAACTGCGCCAGCAAGAGGCTGGCTGATCGCGGTGCCGCCCGGCCGCCGCTCAGGCTGGCAAGGGCGTGTCGGCAGCGGCCGCCAGCAAGGTGATGAAACGCTGCAATGCCTGGGTGGGCTGCTTGTCGCGGTGGGTCACCCAATGGCACTGGCGGCGCAGCGGCGGC
>NZ_VIDT01000143.1 GCF_006519715.1 Ideonella azotifigens | reverse complement strand
AGCGGCGGCCTTGGCAGCGGCTTCTTCGGCGGCCGCGGCAGCTTCGGCGGCGGCCTTAGCGGCAGCGGCTTCAGCGGCGGCCTTGGCCTCGCGCTCCTGGCGCTCCTGCTCTTCACGCAGGCGGCGCTTTTCGGCCAGCTCTTCTTCCTGCCGGCGAATCTGCTCGGCCTGCAGGCGAGCCTCTTCCTCGCGACGCGAGAGGTCGGCTTCCTCGGCAGCAGCGGCGGCCACCCCGTCATCTTCGACACCGCCCGGCATGTCGTCGCGCTTAACGAAGGTGCGCTTCTTGCGCACTTCGACCTGGATGGTGCGGGCCTTGCCACTGGCGTCGGCCTGCTTGATCTCGCTGGTCGACTTGCGGGTCAGCGTGATCTTCTTGCGGTCGGCGCCAGCAGTGGAGCCGTGGGAGATGCGGAGATAGTCGAGCAAGCGCTCCTTGTCCGATTCGTTGAGCGAATCGTCAGGCGAAATCTTGGCGACGCCGGCCGACTTCAGCTGCTCGAGCAGCGTCCCGGCGGGCCGGTTCAGCTCCGCGGCGAGTTGGGCGACGGTAGTCACAGCCATTCTTGAGTTTCCTTGATCTTGGTGCCGTGTGCGGGACGTGCGGGTAGGCTGGGCGCTCAGGCGTTGAACCAGTGTTCACGCGCCTTCATGATCAGCGCCTTGGCCTGCACGTCGTCCACACCGGTCATCTCGACCAGTTCATCGACGGCCAGGTCGGCCAGGTCATCACGGGTGTGCACACCACCATCGGCCAGTTGGCCGATCAGAGCGGGGTTGAGGCCGTCGAGGTCACGCAGATCCTGCGAAACATCGTCGACCTTTTCTTCACGGGCAATTTCCATCGTCAGCAGCGCATCCTTCGCACGATTGCGCAGCTCGCTGACGGTGTCTTCATCGAAGCCTTCGATTTCCAACATTTCCTGCAGCGGCACATAGGCCACTTCCTCGAGGCTGGTGAAACCTTCCCCGATCAGCATGTTGGCGACTTCTTCGTCCACGTCGAGCTTGTCGACGAACAGCGCGCGGATAGAGCCCGACTCTTCCGCCTGCTTGGCGGCCGATTCCTCGGCCGTCATGATGTTGATGCGCCAGCCGGTCAGCTCGGAGGCCAGGCGCACGTTCTGGCCGCCACGGCCAATCGCGATCGCCAGGTTTTCCTCGTCGACCACGACGTCCATCGCGTGCCGCTCTTCGTCGACCACGATGGACTGCACGTTGGCCGGCGCCAGCGCGCCGATGACGAACTGCGCCGGGTCTTCCGACCACAGCACGATGTCGACGCGCTCGCCGGCCAGTTCGTTGGTCACCGCGGTGACGCGCGAACCGCGAACGCCGACGCAGGTGCCGATCGGGTCGACCCGCTTGTCATGCGAAACCACGGCGATCTTGGCGCGCGAGCCGCTGTCGCGGGCGCAGCTCTTGATCTCCAGCAGGCCTTGCTCGATCTCCGGCACTTCCTGGGCGAACAACTCGACCATGAAACCAGGCGCAGAGCGCGACAGCATGATCTGCGGGCCACGGGCGAGCGGGTCGATGCCGGCCATGAAGGCCCGCACGCGGTCGCCGGAGCGCAGGTTCTCCTTGGGGATCATCTCGCCACGCTTGAGCCGGCCTTCGACGCGGCCCGACTCGACGATGATGTCGCCCTTGTCCAGGCGCTTGACGGTGCCGACGAAGATCTTCTCGCCACGGGCGAGGAAATCATTCAGCAACTGCTCACGCTCGGCATCGCGGATCTTCTGCAGGATGACCTGCTTGGCCGCCTGCGCACCGATGCGACCGATGGTCACGGACTCGATCGGCTCCTCGATGTGGTCGTCCACCTCGATGTCGGGAATTTGTTCCAGCGCTTCGAACAGCAGGATTTCGGCATCGGGGATCTGCAGGCCGGCTTCATCCGGGACCACGTGCCAGCGGCGGAAGGTCTCGTAGTCGCCGGTGTCACGGTCAACGGTGACGCGGATGTCCACTTCACCACCGTGCAGCTTCTTGGTCGCAGACGCCAGCGCGGCCTCCACCGCGCCAAACACCACATCGCGCTCCACGCTCTTCTCGCGCGAGATCGCGTCCACCAACATCAGCATTTCGCGGTTCATTCTTGTTGACCTCCGTCGTTCGAGTCGCCGTCCGCCGTCTGCGGCACAGCCGGGGTGGCTTTGCCACGCCGCCCCTTGAAATCCAGCACCGGCACCAGCCGGGCCTCGCGCACTTCGCCCAGGCTGAAGTCCAGTACCTGGTCGACCTTGCCATCGTTGAACACCAGCTGCCAGCCGGCTTCATCCGTGGCGGTGGCCTGCTCGCCAGCCGACGGCGCGACCTGCTCGGCCTCCGCGGCTTTCTGCAGCACACCTTCGTATTTCTTGCGCCCCTGGAACGGCAGCTTGAGCGTGATCTGCACCTGCTCGCCAACAAAGCGCTGGTAGTGCGCGGCCGTCTTCAGCGGCCGGTCAAGCCCGGGGGAAGACACTTCCAGCCGTGCATAGTCGACGTTCTCGACTTCCAGCACATACTGCAGTTGGCGTGTCACCGCCTCACAGTCTTCAACCGTGACAAACTCATGTGGCCCGGTGGGGTAGGCCCGACCGGGCACCCGGTCGATCAAAACGCGCAGCAACCCGCCTGCCGATCGCTCGACATCAACGAGTTCATAGCCCAATCCGGTCACCGTACGATCAACGGCCTGGCTCCAGCTCATCAGGGTGCGAATACCTTCCAGTAAGAAGCAAAAAGGCGCTTGAAACGCCTGACCGCCAGAAACACGCAGCGGAAAACCGCAGCTGAAAACACAAACGCCAAAAAAAATGGGCTGGAAAAATCCGCCCACTCTTTCTAGCGCTTCGGTGCAATTCTAGCGAAGAGTCTGATTGTAGCTCGAAGGCAGACCTTCGGCAAGCCGCGGGCCTGACTGCATGCGAGAATTGCGGCAGCATATCGAAGAACACTGCGGAACAGGCACAGCCTGCCGCAACCTTACCGTCCACGGAGACCGCATGGGATTTCTCGCCGGCAAGCGCCTGCTGATCACGGGCCTGCTTTCGAATCGCTCCATCGCCTATGGCATTGCCAAGGCCTGCCACCGCGAAGGCGCCGAACTCGCGTTCAGCTACGTTGGCGAGCGCTTCAAGGATCGCATCACCGAGTTTGCAGCCGAATTCGGCTCCAGCCTCATATTCGATTGCGACGTGGGCGACGACGCCGCAATCGAGCGCCTGTTCACCGACCTGAAAACCGCCTGGCCCGAAGGCTTTGACGGATTCGTGCATTCGATCGGCTTCGCCCCGCGCGAAGCCATTGCCGGCGATTTCCTCGACGGGCTGACCCGCGAGAACTTCCGCATCGCGCACGACATCTCGGCCTACAGTTTCCCGGCGCTGGCCAAGGCCGCCCTGCCCTCGCTGCGCCCGCAAGCCGCGCTTTTGACCCTGAGCTACCTGGGCGCCATGCGCGTGGTGCCCGCCTACAACACCATGGGCCTGGCCAAGGCCTCGCTGGAAGCCAGCGTGCGTTACCTGGCCGCCAGCCTGGGTCCCAAGGGCATCCGCGTCAACGGCATTTCGGCTGGCCCGATCAAGACGCTGGCCGCTTCCGGCATCAAGGGTTTTGGCAAGCTGCTGGAAATCTTCTCGAAGAACGCCCCGCTGCGCCGCAACGTGACGATCGAGGACGTCGGCAACGTCGCTGCCTTCCTGCTGTCGGACCTGTCAGCCGGCGTGACCAGCGAGATCACCTACGTCGACGGCGGCTTCAGCCACGTGATGAGCGGCATGCCGCTGGACGAATAAGCCGGCGCCCTGCCGGTCCACACGCAAGCCCGGCCGAGGCCGGGCTTTTTCATGCCCGGCCGTCGCCTTCCGCCGATGGCGCATCCTGCTCGGCCCAGTCTTGGGGCGGCAAGGTACTGGGCGGCTGGGTGTCGATGACCTGATCGGCCAGCGCCACCCGGTTGCGGCCGGCCTGCTTGGCACGGTAGAGCGCC
Source organism: Ideonella azotifigens (assembly GCF_006519715.1). GTDB lineage: Bacteria > Pseudomonadota > Gammaproteobacteria > Burkholderiales > Burkholderiaceae_C > Ideonella > Ideonella azotifigens. Next base: position 6,145 of record NZ_VIDT01000143.1, on the reverse strand, counting down.
TGGTCCGCCCGGGCAATCGCCTGCGCCAGCGGTTCGCCCGGCTGGGCCTGGCAAAGGCCGAAGCTGATGCTGACAGGCAACAGCGTGGCCGCGCCAGGCAGCCGCAGCGAACGTGCCTGCACCAGCGCCCGCAGGCGTTCGGCCACCATGCGTGCGGCCGGCAGCTCGGTGCCCGGCAGCAGCACCAGGAATTCCTCACCGCCCCAGCGCCCGAGCAGGTCGCCTTGCCGCATGCCGCTCTGCAGCGCCTGGCTGATGGTGCGCAGCACCAGGTCACCCACCTCATGACCATGCTGGTCGTTGACGGCCTTGAAGTGGTCCACGTCGCCCAGCAGCACACTGAGCGCGCTCAGCGGCGAGCTGGCATCGTTGAGCCGCGCCAATTGATCGTGGGCCAGTTCGGCTAGGCTGCGGCGGTTCAGCAAGCCGGTCAGCGGGTCGAGACTGGCCATCTCGCGCAGGCCGGACTCGGCCCGCAGCACCAGGTTGTAGTAGATGGCCGACAGGCCGGCCAGCATCGTCAGCGTGGCCGCGGCATTGAACATGCGCAGCGCCTGCAGCCAGCCACCCGGCAGTACCTGCGGCGGCGGTCCGCGGTGCGACAGCAGGTCCAGCCCCAGGTAGAGCAGCACGCAGGCGGCGCAGCCCAGCCACTTGGTGCGCCGCGGCATCAGCGTGCTGACCATCAGCGTGGGCAGCATCAGCAGCAGGTAGTAGTGAAAGCCGCTGTCCCAGCCCAGCCAGTAGCAGGCCACGCAGGCATGCAGCACCACCTCGATGCCGGCCATCGCCTCGCACAGCCTGCGCCAGCGCGGCTGGCGCATCAGCAGCGTCATCAGCAGGTACAACAGACTGCTGATGACGTTGAAGACCGCCAGGCCGGTGACGCCCGCCGCCAGGAACAGGACCACGAAGGCCGCGTGCACAACGGCTGCCATCAGCATGCCCGAGACGATCAGGCGCCCACCCTGTAACAGCGAGGTGACCAGTGCACGCATCACCCGGCCCAGCCCATGCGACCGGTCAGGCCAGCCCGCCCGCACAAAGCGTCAGATCGCTTCCTGGCGCACGCAATCCACGTAATAGCGGCGTTCACCCTTGTCATTGTCTTCCGCGACCAGGCCGTGCACATCGGTGTCAAAGCCAGGGAACTTGGCATTGAAGGCCTGCGTGAAACGCAGGTAGTCGACGATGCGGCGATTGAAGACCTCGCCCGGGATCAGCAGCGGAATGCCGGGCGGGTACGGGGTCAGCAGCGCGGTGGTCACGCGGCCTTCGAGCTGGTTGATCTCGACCCGCTCGGTCGCGCGGCGAGCGATGTAGGCGAAGGCCTCGCTGGGCTTCATTGCCGGCTCCAGGTCCGACAGGTAGACCTCGGTCGTCAGGCGCGCGATGTCGCCTTCGGCATAAGCCTCGTGCACGGACTGGCACAGATCCTTCAGTCCCATCTTCTCGTAGCGCGGATGCGCGGCGCAGAACTCCGGGAGGATCCGCCACAGCGGCTGGTTGCGGTCGTAGTCGTCCTTGAACTGCTGCAGCGCGGTCAGCAGCGTGTTCCAGCGGCCCTTGGTGATGCCGATGGTGAACAGGATGAAGAACGAATACAGGCCGGTCTTCTCGACCACCACACCGTGTTCGGCCAGGAACTTGGTGACGATGGACGCCGGGATGCCGGTCTTGGCGAACTTGCCGGACATGTCCAGCCCCGGCGTGATGATGGTGGACTTGATCGGGTCCAGCATGTTGAAGCCGGCCGCCAGGTTGCCAAAGCCATGCCACTCCTCGTTGGCCTTGAGCACCCAGTCGTCGGGCTTGCCAATGTCGTGTGGCGCGAGCTCGTCGGGGCCCCAGACGGTGAACCACCAGTCGGCCGCGTATTCCTTGTCGACCTTGCGCATCGCGCGGCGGAAGTCCAGCGCCTCGCGGATGCTTTCTTCGACCAGCGCGGTGCCGCCGGGCGGCTCCATCATCGCCGCGGCCACGTCGCACGAAGCGATGATGGCGTACTGCGGCGAGGTCGAGGTGTGCATCAGGTAGGCCTCGTTGAACAGGTGCTTGTCCAGTTGCACCGTCTGCGAGTCCTGCACCAGCACCTGCGAAGCCTGGCTGATGCCGGCCAGCAGCTTGTGCGTGGACTGCGTGGCATAGACCATGGCCTCCTTCGGGCGCGGGCGGTTCTTGCCCATCGCGTGGTAGCTGCCGTAGAACTTGTGGAATGCGGCGTGCGGCAGCCAGGCCTCGTCGAAGTGGATGGTGTCGACCCAGCCGTCCAGGTGCGACTTGATCGACTCGGTGTTGTAGAGCACGCCGTCGTAGGTGCTTTGCGTCACGGTCAGGATCTTGGGCCGCACGCTGGCCGGGTCCACGCCCTTGAGCAGCGGATGGCGGGCGATCTTCTCCTGGATCGAGGCCTTGGTGAACTCGCTCTCGGGGATCGGGCCGATGATGCCGTAGTGATTGCGCGTGGGCGTCAGGAACACCGGCACAGCGCCGGTCATGATGATGCTGTGCAGGATGGACTTGTGGCAGTTGCGGTCCACCAGCACCACGTCGTCCGGCGCCACGGTGTGGTGCCAGACCATCTTGTTGCTGGTGCTGGTGCCGTTGGTGACGAAGAAGCAGTGATCGGCATTGAAGATGCGCGCTGCATTCTTCTCACTGGCCGCGACCGGGCCGGTGTGGTCCAGCAACTGGCCCAGCTCTTCCACTGCGTTGCAGACGTCGGCCCGCAGCATGTTCTCGCCAAAGAACTGGTGGAACATGCGGCCAATCGGGCTCTTCAGGAAGGCCACGCCGCCGGAATGCCCGGGGCAGTGCCAGGAGTAGGAACCGTCCTGCGCATAGTCCATCAGCGCGCGGAAGAACGGCGGCGCCAGGCTGTCGACGTAGCTCTTGGCCTCGCGGATGATGTGGCGGGCCACGAACTCCGGCGTGTCCTCGAACATGTGGATGAAGCCGTGCAGCTCGCGCAGGATGTCGTTCGGAATGTGCTCCGAAGTGCGCGTTTCGCCGTACAGGTAGATCGGGATCTCGGCGTTGCGAAAACGGATCTCGCTGATGAAATTGCGCAGGTTCAACACTGCCGGCACCGGCTCGTCGCCGGTCTGGAACTCTTCATCGTCGATCGACAGGATGAAGGCGCTGGCGCGGCTCTGCTGCTGGGCAAACTGCGAGAGGTCGCCGTAGCTGGTCACGCCGATGACCTCGAAGCCCTCTTTCTGGATCGCGTCGGCCAGCGCGCGAATGCCCAGGCCGGAGGTGTTTTCCGAGCGGAAATCCTCGTCGATGATCACGATGGGAAAGTGAAAGCGCTGCATGGCGGCGGCCCCGGGCGGAACAGGAAAAAAACGAAGGGCGAAGTGTAGGGCTGAACGATGACAGCACACGCGAGTTCACTGTCGCGTCGCGCGCAGACGACTGCTGTCGTCCTGCTCGCCACCGCCCTGCCACCGAAGCAAGCGACGAACCCGCAGCGCCGTGCGGCACCAAAATCCCACACCGTGCTTTTGAAAACGCCCACAAATCCGCTATGATCGTGGGCTGCCCTGCGGAGGGGTGGATGAGCGGTTTAAGTCGCACGCCTGGAAAGCGTGTGTGGGTTAATCCCCACCGCGGGTTCGAATCCCGCCCCCTCCGCCACGCGAACTTGCTTTGAGCCGTCCAAACGGTTCCCGGTCGCCCCTTTGAGGCGCCTGGAAAAGACAATGTTCTACAGATGAACGGCCCTGACGATGTCCAGGGCCGTTTCTTTTTGTGCGCCAGCGCCGCCAGGCCCATCACTGCCATGGCGCCCGGAGCATGACGGCGCCGGACATCAGCAGCAGTTCGAACAGGCCATGGTCTTTTGATCTCAGCCCATCAGCAGCCGCGCGCCGATCGCCAGCAGCAGCGCGGGAGGCATCACCAGCGCCCCCACCTTCAGGAATTGCAGGAAGCCGACATCTTCGCCTTCGCGGCGCAACGCGGAGAGCCAGAGGATGGTCGCGAGCGAGCCGGTGATGGACAGATTGGGGCCCAGGTCGACGCCGATCAGCAATGCGTCAACAACGATCTGCGGCGGGTGGGCGTGGGCAATCGTCGTGCTGGCAATGAGGCCGGCTGGCAGGTTGTTGACCAGGTTCGAGCCCACGGCCAGCAGCACCCCTGCGCCCGCAGCAGCGCCACGTTCCCCGGCCTGGACGCTGTCTTGCAGCGCCGCGGCCAGCATGGGGGTCACACCGGCCTTGTTCAGCGCCTCCACCAGCACGAACAGGCCCGCCACCAGCGGCAGCACGGACCAGGAGATGTCCCTGACCACAGCCCAGGGCGTTGATCGCCCGCGAAGCAATACCGCGGCGGTGGTGAGCACCCCCAGCAGGCAGGTGGGCAGCCCCAGCGGCTTGTCCAGCAGGGAGACGGCCGTGAGCGCCACCGCCGTCGCTGACAGCCCCAGCAGCGCCGTCCAGCCGCCCGGTGAGAGGGCATCTGGCGGGGGCGCCACATCGCAGCGCTGTTCCAGATGCCGGCGCTGGCTGAACCGCAGTGCCACGTAGGTGGCCGAAATCGACAGCAGGGACGGCAAGGCGAAGCTGGCAAGCCATTGCCCGAGCGGAGGCACGTGATCGCCATACATCACCAGGTTGGCCGGGTTGGAGATGGGCAGGACGAAGCTGGCTGCGTTGGCGATGAACGCGCAGATGAACAGATACGGCAGCGGCTCCGCCCTGGCCTTGCGCGCCGCGGCGAAGACGGCCGGGGTCAACACCACCGCGGTGGCATCGTTGGACAGAAACGTCGTCACGACGATCCCGACTCCGTAGACCAGCAGAAACAGCCGGCGTGGCGAACCCGCCGCATGGTGCACGGCATGACCAGCGACCCAGTCGAACAGGCCCTCGCGCCTGGCCGTTTCAGACAACAGCATCATCCCGGTCAGGAAGAGGTAGACATCGTTCCCGTTGGCAATCGCACGCAGCGCATCGGGCACCGGCAGCAGGCCGAACACCACGATCAGCACAGCACCGGCAGCGGCCCAGACGGCTTCCGGCAGCTTGAAGGGTCGGATCAGCACGCCCAGGGTGGCCAGTGCTGCAATGGTCGAGATGGCAAGGTTGGCGTTGTTCATCGGGCCGGAGGTTTGCGCGAGTCGCTGCGCTTAGGCAGCCATGGGGCATGGCTTCAAACGTTCGCCGACGGTTCACCGCACGGCGAAATGAAAAAGCCGCCCGGAGGCGGCCTTGGACTCGGCGGAAGCCGAGATCAGTGGATGACGGCGATCTGTTCGCGCGCTTCACCCTTGTAGGTGTACAGCGTCAGGGCGCCGTTCTTGATGTCGCCCTTCTCGTCGAAGGCGATGGTGCCGGTCACGCCCTTGTAGCCGCTGGTCTTGGCCAGCACCGGCAGGTACTTGGCCGGTTCCGCCGAGCCGGCCTTGACCATCGCGTCGACCATCACCATCGTCGCGTCATAGACGTACGGGGCGTAGATCTGCACGTCCGCGCCGTACTTCTTCTTGAAGTCGACCTTGAACTTCTCCATGCCGACCTTCTGCGAGCCTTCGACGCCGCCGGCTTCCGCGCACACGACCTGGCCGTCAGCCATCGCGCCTGCGGCCAGCTTGGGGAGCTCGCCCGAGCAGATGCCGTCGCCGCCCATGAACTTGGCGGTGATGCCGAGTTGCTTCATCTGGCGGATCATCGGGCCGGCCACGGCGTCCATGCCGCCGTAGAACACGACGTCAGGCTTGGTGGCCTTGATGCTGGTCAGGATGGCGGTGAAGTCGGTTGCCTTGTCGTTGGTGAATTCGCGCTTGGCAATCTTGCCGCCTGCCCCCTTGACACCCTTCTCGAACTCGTCGGCCACGCCCTGGCCGTAGGCCGTGCGGTCGTCGATCACGGCAATCGTCTTGCCCTTGAGTTCCTTGACGGCGTACTTGCCCAGCGTGCCACCCAGGTGCACGTCGTCAGCCACGACGCGGAAGGCGGTCTTGAAGCCTTGGCGGGTGTACTTGGGGTTGGTGGCAGACGGGGAGATCTGCGGAATGCCGGCGTCGGAGTAGACCTTGGACGCGGGGATGGTGGTGCCCGAGTTCAGGTGGCCGATCACGCCGTTGACCTTGGAGTCGACCAGCTTCTGCGCGGCAGCGGTGCCTTGCTTGGGGTCGCCC
>NZ_VIDT01000142.1 GCF_006519715.1 Ideonella azotifigens | reverse complement strand
GGCGCTTCGGACCTGCTGGTGGAAGTGGACGAAGGCCAGGCCTTCGAGGCCGATGCCGCGCTCGACAACCACGGCAGCGACAGCACCGGCGACCAGCGCCTGAGCCTGAACCTGTCGTTCAACAACCCGCTGCGCCTGGGCGACCAGCTCAGCCTGCACCTGCTGCGCAGCCAGCTGGCCCAGCGCTACGCCGCCGCGTCCTACCAGCTGCCCGTGGGTCCGCTGGGCACGCGCGTGGGCCTGTCTGCCTCGCACATGGATTACCGGCTCGGCAAGCAGTTCGCCGCCCTCGGCGCCTACGGCCTGGCCAGCACGCTGAGCTTCTACGCGCGCCACCCGCTTGTGCGCAGCCAGACCGAAAACTGGAGCCTGCAGCTGCAGTACGACGACAAGCGCCTGGTCGACATGGTGGCCAGCACCGAGACCCGCAGCACGCACCGCATCAACCTTGCCAGCCTCAGCCTGCAAGGCCAGTGGCAGGACGGCTGGCTGGCGCTGCCGGCGATGAGCGACCTGAGCCTCGGCCTGCAGACCGGCCAGGCCCACATGGACGCAGTGAGCGATTTCATCGACCAGCTCAGCGCCAACACCGGCAAAGGCTTTGGCAAGTTCACCGCCAGCCTGCAGCGACAGCAGCAGCTGCTGCCCGAATGGACGCTGGCGATGGCCTGGCGCGGCCAACGCGCCGACCACAACCTGCCCTCCGCCGAAAAGATCAGCCTCGGCGGCGCCAACGGCGTGCGCGCCTATCCTGAAGGCGAAGCCAGCGGCGACGACGGCTGGGTCGGCAATGTGGCACTGCGCTGGCAGCCGGCGCCGGAATGGCAACTGCAGGCGTTTGCGGATGCGGGCGTGGTGCAGGTCAATCACCAGCCGTGGGCCACCGGCAGCAACCGCCGCCGGCTGGCCGGTGCCGGTGTGGGCGGCGGTCTGCAAGGCAGTGGCTGGGCACTGGACCTGTCAGCCGCCTGGACCACGGACCACGAAACCGCGGTCATCACGCCCAAGCGCAGTCCCAGGCTGTGGGTGAGTCTGTCGGTCGGCTATTGATTGGCGCCCTGGCTGCGCGGCCGGACTGAGTAGCCGGATCCGCGGCCGCCAGATCCTTCGCGGCGCCCACCGGCACCGTGCGGCCCGGCCGAAGCAGCTCCGCGCTTGGCAAGACGATGCCGCGCCCGCAGAATCCCCAACAAGCGCCGCTTTTGACGGCGCTGTGATGTCGAGTCTCAACGCAATTCGACAGGGGGGATTGAAATGGATCAAGGACTGGTGCCAAGGCTGCTGCCTGATACTCGGATGTGCCTGATGGTATTCAGCCTATTTTCGCGAGGAACGCCGCGATGGGTGGATTGGATGTCTGCGTTTTTGCGACAGACATTTTTCCTCACGGTTCTGGCCGGCATCTCAAACATGGCCGCGGCGAGCGCTGTTTGCCTTGATCGCAATTCCGGCCAGCCGACCGATCTCACGAGCATCGCGAACAAGCTCAGTGACCTTGACCACGGGCCGTTGATCAAGGCCGCTTCGTTGAGCGTCGATATCAACCGGGATGGGGCAAACGAACTCATCGTCAGGAGTAGCGATGAAGCGTGCGGCAGCGGAGGGTGCTTCTTCTCGGTTTTCGATGGGAAGACGGGCCGCAATCTGGGTGAGCAGTTTGGCGGGATGCTCTATTTTCACGAACCATTCACCAATGGTTGGCCTGTGCTCGAGGTCTACGGGCACTCAAGCGCCGAATCGGGGACATTCGCCACATGGGTCATGGAGGGCGGAAGGTATCTCGCCGTCGCCGATGTATTCCTCCAAGGTGCACTGCTCAAGCAACACGTCGACAAGCTTCAGTCCATGTGCAGCATTCCGTGAGCGAGGCGAGTGACGTCCAGCTAAGCACAACCCTTTCATTCCTCAGGTGTCATGTCGGCCACTTTCGCCATCGTCGCAGTCATCGCGGTCACAATCATCAACTTAGCCATTGTTGCGGCGAGTTCGGTATTTGCGATTCACGGAGACGGAACTCCTGGCGAGATGTCTCTGGTGCTCGTTGTCGGCTCTCTATGGGTCCTTGCCTTTGCGGCCCGCTCGATCTTCACGGTCACCAAGGGAGCGCGCGGTCAGGCAGTGAGTACATCGGCAAAAGCAATCCCCTATGCTCTTATGGTGCTGGTTCTGTCTCAATTCTTTATTCCGCTATTTAACTGAGGCTCGTGGAAGTCGAGGCCACGTGCGAGTCGAGAGTCAGGTGTCCCATTTCCCGTTCCGCTTTCGGTTAACGTGACGAGCCGGACCTCGCGCCTTTGACCCGCGACCCTCACGGAGGAGCCGCATGACTGAATCAGTGCCTAAGGTGGTTTACCGAGGTGAATCAATGATCGAAGGTTGGCCTGAAAGAATTCGTCAAGCCCATGAGCTGCGTCCTTCGAATTGCCTCTGATAAATTGGACCTGATCTTGGGTGGGATTTCTTTGAAGCCTTATCGGCTCCAGGGTGGGACGGCACATTTTCAGGTCAGTGAATGCGACTTCGACAATCTGCCAGGGCAAGTGAGAGACGCTGTTGCCTTCCTCAGTTTACGAAGGCACGAGATCGCTGCGCTCATGGCGGCGTCGACGGCCAGCGGCGTCCTCGACTTCGCGGTTGAAGGTGCGGGCTCTGAAGTTCGTTTCGCTGCGCTGCCCGCTGTACTGGTGCGCGAAGCGGGCGCGCTTGGCTTGGCACTGGAACTTTCGCAGTATCCGAAGGAATAGCCGCCGCCACCGTGGTTCAAATAAATGGGGTCGGAGTCAATTTATCTGCATGTCAGGCGAATGCTGCTCAATGGTTGAGAAAGATAAATTGACTCCGACCCCATTTATTTGTGCGCTGACCTACCCTTGTTTGCTCCCGAATTTGGAATTAAGCATCCTGGTCTTGGTTGCTGGATTCGCCGTCGCGGCAGTTGCGGTTTCGGGTTTGGCGGATCGATTCGCCGCTGCCGCGCGGCCTCGCGTGAGGCAAGGCCGCTGATAGTCAGCGCTTCGGCTCAGTGCCCGGCGATGACGCCACAAGCCACGCGCCCACCTGAATTGCCAGTCGGCTGCGTCGCGTAGTCGTCAGGGTTCGCGTGCACGATCACCGAGTGGCCGATGACGCTGGTGGGGCCGGCGGCGACGGTTGGGCCGTCGAGCATGAAGTGTTCGTCGGCGTTGCCGCTGGCGTCTGCGGTCAGGGCGGGGATGTCGCCGACGTGGTGGGCGGCGGCCTGCGGGCCATGGGGTTGGCCGGTGGGGTTGAAGTGGCCGCCGGCGCTCATGCCGTCGGGGCTGGCGCAGTCGCCCTTGTCGTGCAGGTGGAAGCCGTGCAGGCCGGGAGCCAGGCCGCTGAGCTTGGCGTGCACCATCAGGTGGCCATCCTTCTCATGGAACATCACGATGCCGCGCACGTTGCTGCCGGCGATCGGTGTGAGCGTGGCCACGGCCATCGAGCCCATGTGGCCCATGCCTTCCCTGCCGCCCATTCCCCCCATCCCGCCAGCACCGTGCTCATGCGCGGGCGGCGCGGCGCAGCCTGAGGCGAGGGCGGCTGCGGCGAGGGCCAGTGGCGAGATCAGGCGGGCGAGCGACGAGCTTGAACGGGTCATGAGGCGGCTCCTTGTGCACGAGGTGCTTGTTGGGATCGCCGACTATAGGAGCGCCCGTGGCAGCGTCACAAGCCGCCCAGCGCAAAGAGGCGACGACGCCCGCGCGCCTGGGCCTCTTGAGGGCTACCCGGAGCTGCTCGGCGCTCAGTGCCCGCCGCCCAGGTAGGCCGCCTTGACCGCAGGGTCGTTGCGCAATTTCTCGGCCCTGCCGTGCACCGCGATGCGGCCGTTCTCCAGCACGTAGCCGTAGTCGGCCACGGCCAGTGCTGCGGCGGCGAACTGCTCGACCAGCAGCATGGTGGTGCCGGCGGCTTTCAGGCGCTCGATGATGCGGAAGACCTCGTCGACCAGGATGGGGGCCAGGCCCATGGACGGTTCGTCCAGCAGCACGACTTCGGGGTTCAGCATCACCGCGCGGGCCATGGCCAGCATCTGCTGCTCGCCGCCGGAAAGCGTGCCGGCGAGCTGGGTGCGGCGCTCCTGCAGGCGCGGGAACAGCGCCATGGCTTTTTCCAGGTCTGCCGCCACGTCGCCCTTGGGGCGGCTGCCAGTGAGGCGCGGGAAGGCGCCGAGCAGCAGGTTGTCGGCCACGCTCATGGTGGCGAACACGCGCCGGCCTTCGGGCGAGTGGGCCAGGCCGAGGCGGGCGATGTGGTACGGCTCCAGGCCGTCGATGCGCTTGCCGTTCAGGTGGATCTCGCCGCCGGTGGGCGCGATCATGCCGCTCACGGCGCGCATGGTGGTGGTCTTGCCGGCGCCGTTGGAGCCGATCAGCGTGACGACCTGGCCTTTGGGCACGTCGATGGAAATGCCGTGCAGGACCTGGACTTTTCCGTAGCCGGCGCTGAGGTTGTGGATCGTCAACATTTCAGTTCCTTGCATGTGGGCGGGCCGAGCGCCGGGCCGCCCCAAGCCGGCCCGCATCCCCTTGGGGGATCGGCCGACGTACTCGTCGGACGAGGGGCACCATCAGCTCGCTTGGCCACCGAGGTAGGCCTCGATGACTTTTTCGTTGGCTTGCACTTCGGCCGGTCCGCCCTCGGCGATCTTCTGCCCGAAGTCCAGCACCGAGACGGTGTCGCACAGGCTCATCACCACGTCCATGTGGTGCTCGATCAGGATCACCGTGACGCCGTGTTCGCGGATCTTCTGGATGATGGCGCGCAGCGCGACGATGTCGGGCGCGGTGAGGCCCGCGGCGGGTTCGTCCAGCAGCAGCAGCTGAGGGTCCAAGGCCAGCGCGCGGGCAATCTCCAGCAGGCGCTGCTGGCCGTAAGGCAGGTTGCGCGCCTCCTCGCCGGCCAGCTCGCCCAGGCCCACGAAACGCAGCAGCGCCAGCGCACGCAGCCGGGCGGCGCGGTGCTCGCGCAGGTAGCGTGGCAGGTGCAGCGCCACGTCGATCAGGTTGGAACGGAAGCTGTGGTGCAGGCCGACCATCACGTTGTGCAGTGCGCTCATTTCGCCGAACAGCTGCACGTTCTGGAAGGTGCGGGCCACGCCGCGCTGGGCGATCTGCGCCGGGCTGAGGCCGGCCAGCGAATGGCCGGCGAACGCCACGCTGCCGGCGGTGGGCGTGTAGATGCCGGTGAGCACGTTCATCATCGTGCTCTTGCCCGAGCCGTTCGGGCCGATCAGGCCGTGGATGCTGCCGCGCCTGACGTTCAGGTCCACGTTGTTCAGCGCCTTCAGGCCGCCGAACTGCATCAGCACGCCGCTCGCGGCCAGCAGTTGCTCGCCGGTGGCACCACCGGCCTGGGTCAGCGCCTGTTGGCCGGGCGCAAGGGCTGCGACCTCGGCCGCCTCGTGCGAGGCATGGCTGCGCAGGCCCAGCGCGCCGCGCACAAAGCCGACGATGCCGTCCTGCAGGTAGTACACGACGAACAGCGTGATCAGCCCGAAGATGGACAGCCGCCAGTCCGTCATGCTTTGCAGCTTGAACGACACGGCGGCCAGCGCGATGGTGCCGATCACAGGAATGGCGGCGCTCTTGGGCTTGATCTTGCCGCGCTGCACGGCCACGCCCGCGGCGATGGCGACGATCACCGCCAGCGCCACCGAGGCGGTGCGGAACATCGCCAGGTCGTCCAGCAGCTTGGGCAGCAGCACGATGATGGCGGCGCCCAGCAGAGAACCGATGCGGCTCTTGCGCCCACCCATGATGACGGCGAGCAGGAACATCACCGTCAGCTCGAAGTTGTAGGTGTTGGGCGAGATGTACTGCTCGGAGTAGGCGTACAGCGCGCCCGCCAGGCCGGCGAGGCCGGCGCTGATCACGAAGGCATAGACCTTGTAGCGGTAGACCGAGACGCCCATGCAGTCCGAAGCCACCGGGCTGCCGCGCAGCGCCTCGAAGGCTCGGCCCAGGTGTGAGCGCAGGATGCGGTGCACCACCAGCAGCGAGGCCAGCAACAGCACGCCCACCAGCCAGTAGTACTCGGTCTCGTCCATGGTGTGGCCGAAGACGCTGGGCTTGGTCAGCGTGATGCCCATGGGCCCTTCGGTCAGGAAGCTCATCTCGTTGATGAGGATCTGGATGATGGTGCCAAAGGCCAGCGTGACCATGGCCAGGTACGGCCCGGTGACGCGCAGCGCCGGCAAGGCCAGCAGCGCGCCGAACACGGACGCCACCGCAATGGCCGCCGGCAGCGTGACCCACAGCGGCGCGCCCAGCTTCATCACCAGCACGCCTGCGGTGTACGCGCCAATGCCGAACAGGCCGGCGTGGCCCAGCGAGACTTGCCCGGTGTAGCCGACAACGATGTCCAGGCCGAACAGCACGATGGCGTAGATCAGGATGGTCTCGACCAGGTGCACGTAATACGGGTTGCCGACCATGGCCGGGAAGGCCGCCAGCAGGGCGATGCCCACGGCGATGGCCGCGATTTGAGGTGCCTTCATTGCGTCAGACTTTCTTGATCGCCGTCTTGCCGAACAGGCCGGCTGGCTTGAGTGCCAGCACGATCAGCAGCAGCACCAGGCCCGGCACGTCCTTGTAGCCGGTGGAGAGGTAGAAGCCGGTGGTCGTCTCGGCAATGCCGAGGATCAGCCCGCCAACGACGATGCCCATGCCGCTGGTCAGCCCGCCGATGATGGCGACCGCAAAGGCCTTCAGGCCCAGCACCGCGCCCATGGTGGCGCCGGTGAGGGTGAGCGGGGCGATCAGCACGCCGGCAAACGCGGCGGTCAGCGACGAGAGCGCGTACGAGAAGGTGATGACCAGGCTGGTGTTGATGCCCATCAGCTTGGCCGCGTCCCGGTCATTGAAGGTGGCGACCACGGCCTTGCCGTAGATGGTCTTGCGGTTGAAGAACTCGACCGCCAGCATCATCGCCAGTGCGCCGAAGACGACCAGCAGCTCCATCGGCAGCACGTTGGCGCCGAGGAATTTCATCGGCGACTCGGGCAGCGGCGACGGGAACTTCAGGTCGTCACGGCCCCAGATGTTCTCGGCCACGTTCTTGAAGATGATGCCCAGCGCGATGGTGGACATGATCCAGCCGAACTCGGACTTGATCTTGATGGCAGGCCGCACGCCGATGCGCTCGACCACCGCGCCCTGCGCCGCGCCGAACAGGCAGACGATGGGAATCATCAGCCAGTAGTTCACGCCCAGGCCGACCAGCGTGAGCCCGACCAGCGCGCCCAGCATCAGCGCGTCGCCCTGGCCGAAGTTCAGCGTGTCCGAGGTCGCGAAGGTCAGCTGGTAGCCGAACGCGATGACCGCGTAGATCATGCCCAGCGCAATGCCGCTGAACACGAGTTGGGTGAGGATCTGCATGGACTTCCTCTTCAATGAGGGATGGACCCTTCGACAGGCTCAGGGCGAACGGGCGGGGCGCAGCGGCCTCGCCAGTCATCTCGGCCACCACCGTTCGGGCTGAGCTTGGTCAAAGCCCTGGCCCTTCGACAAGCTCAGGGTGAACGGAAAACAAGGCACCTCTCCCCCGTTCGGGCTGAGCCTGTCGAAGCCTTGCGGGCGTGCCGCGCGGCCCTTCGACAGGCTCAGGGCGAACGGATGCGAAGCGCGGGGCGAACGGTGTGGGTGGCTGCGGTCGGCTTACTTCTTGACGGCCGTCAGCGCACCCTTGGCGTTGACGTCCTTCACGCGCACTTCCGAGGCCTTCTTGAAATCGGCTTCATAGGCGTAGACCACGCGCTGGCCCTTGACCTCGCCGAACACCGGGATGTTCACGGTGATGGCCTCGTGGTCGGTCTTGGTGAAGGGCTTGTTGTAGGTCGTGACCACGCCGTCCACCGGCGCCTTCAGGTCTTCCAGGGCTGCCTTGACCTTCGGGCCTTCGGTGCTGCCGGCCTGCTTGATGGCGGCAGCCAGCAGGTAGATCGAGTCGTAGCCCTGCGCGGCCGAGACCGGCGAATCGATGCGGCTGTTCTTCGGGTTGAAGGTCTTCAGGTAGGAGACGATGAAGGACTGGCGCTTGGGCGTCGTCGGCTCCTGGATGAAGGTTTGCGGCATGCGCGCGCCCTCGCCGCCGGGGCCGGCGTTGTCGATGTAGTTGGCCATCGACAGCGTCCAGCTGCCGATGATGGGCACCTTCCAGCCCAGCTTGGTCATGCCGTTGGCGATCTGCGCCAGCTCGGGGCCGATGCCGTAGGTCAGCACCGCTTCGGCGCCGGCTTCCTTGGCCTTCAACAGCTGCGGCGTCATGTCGACGTCCTTGATGTTGAACTTCTCTTCGGCGACCGGCTTGATGCCTTTGAGCTCCAGCGCCTTCACCAGGTCCTGCCGGCCGAGCTGGCCGTAGTTGGTCGAATCGGCCAGGATCGCGAGCTTCTTGTAGCCGCGGCGGGTGACCGCCTCTTCGACGATCATCGGCGCCTGGATGCTGTCGTGCGCGGCGTTGCGGAAGATGTAGTTCTCGGGCTGGTTGTCGAACTGGTGGGTGATGGCCGAGCCGGTGGCCACGTTGTTCATCACCGGAATCTTGGCTTCCTGGTAGAAGCGCTGCGAGGCCAGCGCCACGCCAGTGTTGATGTAGCCGACAGTGGCGGCGACCTTCTCCTTGTTGATCAGCTCCTGGGCGATCTGCACGCCGCGCTCGTTCTTGGCTTCGTCGTCACGCTCGACCAGTTCGATCTGCCGGCCCAGCACGCCGCCGGCCTTGTTGATCTCGTCGGTGGCCAGGCGCACGCCGTCGCGCATCGAAACGCCCATCGAGGACGAACCACCGGTGAACGGCCCTGCCACGCCGATCTTGATCGGGTCGGCGGCCTGTGCGCTGGCGAAGGCCGCGGCCAGCGCCAGGGTGATGAGGGGCAGGCGGAAATGCGTTGCTTGCGAGATCATCGGCTTGTCTCCGGATTGTGTGAAAGCGAGTGGAACGAGTGTGTAACTCCGCGCATCTGCGCGCCACCGCTGCAATACCTAGAGCCGATTCGCGGCTTTACGCACTCGTTTGCCCGCTCCGGTGAGACCCGATCAGGGAAAGCACCGCAACCTTTGCGGCACTGAAAAGCCGTGCTTAGCCACCGGTGCGCGCGGCGTTTTCTACTGCGTACTTGATCAGCTCGGCCTGGCCGGCGAGGTTGAGCTTGCGGCGGATGTTCTGCCGGTGCGACTCGACGGTGCGCACGCTCAGGTTCAGCGTGTTGGCGATCTGCTTGCTGGCCAGGCCCTGGCCGAGGAAGCTGAGCACATGCTGTTCGCGGTCTGACAGCAGCGGCCGTGCGCTGGGGCCGCGGAACAGGCGTGCAGCCATCGCCGGGCTGAGGAAGGTGCCACCGGCGTACACGGTGCGGATCGCGTGCAGGATCTCCGAGGATGGCGAGTCCTTCAGCACGTAACCGCGCGCGCCGGCCCGCAGCGCGCGCTGCGCGATCTCGGTGCCGTCGTGCATCGAGAGCATCAGCACCACGCGCTCCGGGTCCTCGTCCAGCAGCCTGGCGGTCAGGTCGATGCCGCTTTCGCCGCCCTTCATGCCCACGTCCATCAGCACCACGTCGGGCGCGCCATCTGGCGGGCAGTCGCGCAGGCGCGAGAGGGCTTCCGTGCTGTTGCCGGCCTCGGCGATCACCAGCAGGTCGTCGGCCATCGCGAACACGGCCTTCAGCCCATCGCGCACGACCGCGTGGTCGTCGACGATCATCAATTTGATCGGGCGTTCAGGGCTGTCGGTTGGCATTGGGTTCCTGTCGGGAAAAACGAGTGATCACGGCCTTGGGCACGTTGGCCAGCAGCAGCGTCTGGCCCGGGTGGGAGCTGATGCTGAGCGTGCCATCGATCGCGGCCAGGCGTTCGCGCATGTGGCGCAGGCCCAGGCCGCGGCTGGGGTGGCGCTGGAAGAATTCGGTGTCGAAGCCGCGGCCGTTGTCCTGCACGCGCAGCTGCAGGCCGGCCGGCGTGAAGTCCAGCTGCAGCTCGACGCGGGAGGCCGCGGCATGCTTCTCGATGTTGGCCAGCGCCTCCTGCGTGACGCGGAACAGCACGGTCTTGATGGCTTCGGGCAGGTCTTCGACAGCGCCATCGGTGCGCAGCGTGAAGCGCGTGGCGCTGTCGCCCCACATCTCCTGCGCCATCTGCGCCAGCGCGGCGGGCAGGCCCAGCGTGTCCAGCATCA
>NZ_VIDT01000141.1 GCF_006519715.1 Ideonella azotifigens | reverse complement strand
CCTGCACGTGGCGATGAACGACAGCAACGTGGACCTGGTGCAGGCCGGCATCGAGCTGGCCGTGCGCGCCGGCCCGCTGGCGGACTCGGACCTGGTGGCCCGCCGCCTGGTCAAGGAGCCGACGATGCTGTGCGCCTCACCCGCCTACCTGCGCCGCCACGGCACGCCCGCCACGGTGGCTTCGCTGGCGCAACAGCGCTGGGTGGTGTACCCGCCATCACAGCGCACGCTCTCGGCCCGCCACGACGGGAAGACCATCGAAATCCCCGTGCAAGGCGACATCGTCACCGACAGCGCCGCCTCCCGCCTGGCCTTCGTGCTGGCCGGCGAAGGCATCGCCCGCCTGCCGGCCTACGACGCCGCACCGCTGCTCGCGTCAGGCGAACTGGTGCGCGTGCTGCCCGAAGTGGAAACCGCGTCGCTGGAGATTTTCCTGGTGCACAGCCGGCGCATCGGGCCGAGCGCGAGGTTGCTGCGGGACTTCCTGCTGGCGGATGCGCCGGACGAAGCCGTGGCGTGATTCGTCAGACCTTGGCGCGCCAATCGAAGATGCGCGCCGCCGGCACCCACTTCTCACCCGCCGGCGTCCACGGCGTGGACGCCTGGAAGCGCCACATCAGGTCTTCCCATTCGCGCAGCTTCGGGTCTTCGGCCTGGGCCTGGGCCATGCGCTCGGGGTTGTAGACCGCGTCGTCGGTTTCCATGACCATGCACAGCCGGGTGCCGAGGCGGTAGATCTCCATGGACAGCACGCCTTGCTCGTGCAGGTGCGCCGCAACCTCGGGCCAGATGCGGCGGTGGTGGGCTTCGTACTCGGCGATCAGGGCCGGGTCGTCTTTCAGGTCCAGCAGCAGGCAGTGGCGCATCACATCTTCCCCAGGGCGCGGTCCAGGTGCACGTAGCCGCCGTCCGGGTGCAGCCACTGGCCAGTGGTGTGGGACGAGCGGTCGGACAGCAGGAAGACGACCATGTCGGCGATTTCCTGGTCGGTCGTCATGCGGTGGCCCAGCGGGATGCGGGCGGTGATGTTCTGCAGCGCGTCTTCCGGGTTGGGCAGGGTTTGCAGCCAGCGCTGGTAGAGCGGCGTCATGACCTCGGCCGGCAGCACGGCGTTGACGCGCACGCCAAACGGCGCGAGCGCTGCAGCCCATTCGCGGGTAAGGCCGAGCTGCGCGGCCTTCGCGGCCACGTAGCCGCTGGTGCCGCCCTGGCCGGTGAGCGCAGTCTTGGACGAGATGTTGACGATGGACCCGCGGCGCTGCTTGATGGACTCGACGCACAAGTGCGCCATCACGTAGCAGTGCACGAGGTTGGCTTCGAGCGAGCGCATGAAGGCCACGCGGCCAGCATCCAGGCCCACGCCATCGTTGGCGCCGGCGTTGTTGACCAGCGCGTCGATGCCGCCGAAGCGGCTCAGCGTGTCGGCGACCGCACCGGCGCAGGCGGTGTCGTCCTCCAGTTCGAGCTGGAAGAACGCATGGCGTGGGCACAGCGTGTCCAGCTGCGCGGCGAACTCCGGCAACAGCGGGCTGCGGCCGAAGATCACCGGCACTGCGCCTTCGCGGGCCAGCGCCAGGCTGATGGCGCCGCCGATGCCGGCACCGCCACCGGTGACGATGACGACCTTGTCCTGCAGGTGCAAGTCCATGTTCAGCCTTTGAAGGTGTAGTGCGCCAGCGACTCGGGCTTCATCTCGATCGAATAGCCCGGCCGCGTGGGCGGCAGGTAGGCCGCGCCGCGGATCACGCAGGGGTCCACGAAATGCTCGTGCAGGTGGTCCACGAACTCGATCACCCGGCCTTCCTTGGTGCCAGCAATGCACAGGTAGTCGATCATCGACAGGTGCTGCACGTACTCGCACAGGCCCACGCCGCCGGCATGCGGGCAGACCTTCAGGCCGTGCTTGGCGGCCATCAGCATCACGGCCAGCACCTCGTTCAGGCCACCGAGCCGGCAGGCGTCGATCTGCACCACGTCGATCGCGCCGCGCATGATCAGCTGCTTGAACATGATGCGGTTCTGGCACATCTCGCCGGTGGCGACCTGCATCGAATCCTTCACCGCTTCGCGGATGCGGCGGTGACCCTCGATGTCGTCCGGGCTGGTCGGCTCCTCGATGAACCAGGGCTTGGCAAAGGCCAGGTCCTGCAGCCAATCGATGGCCTGGTCCACCTCCCAGACCTGGTTGGCATCGATCATCAGCTTGCGGTCCGGGCCCAGCACCTCGCGGGCAATGCGCACGCGGCGGATGTCGTCGGCCCTGTCACGGCCCACCTTCAGCTTGATGTGCGAGAAGCCGGCGTCCACCGCCTCCTGCGCCAGGCGGCGCAGCTTCGCGTCGTCATAGCCCAGCCAGCCGGCCGAGGTGGTGTAGCAGGGGTAGCCGTTGGCCAGCAGCTCGGCGCGGCGCGCGGCCTTGCCTTCGCCACGCTCGCGCAACAGCGCCAGCGCTTCGTCGGGTGTGATGCAGTCGGTGATGTAGCGAAAGTCGATCAGCTTGACGATCTGCTCCGGCGTCATGTCGGACACCAGCTGCCACACCGGCTTGCCCTCGGCCTTGGCCCACAGATCCCACACAGCATTCACCACCGCGCCGGTGGCCAGGTGGATGGCACCCTTGTCCGGGCCGATCCAGCGCAGCTGGCTGTCGGACGTGACATGGCGCCAGAAGCGGCCCATGTCCTCGGCGATCCAGGCCAGGTCCAGGCCGACGACCAGGTGTTCCATCGCGCGGATCGCGGCGCAGCAGATCTCGTTGCCGCGGCCGATGGTGAAGGTCAGGCCGTGGCCTTCAAGGCCCGGCTGGTCGGTCTCCAGCACCACGTAGGCCGCGGAATAGTCCGGGTCCGGGTTCATCGCGTCGGAGCCGTCCAGGTGCTCGGACGTGGGGAAGCGCACGTCGAGCACGCGCATGGAACGAATGGTGGTCATGGCGTGTTCCGGGCGTTCAGGCCTGTACCGTGCGCTGCTGCTGCTCGCCCAGGCCCTGGATGCCCAGGCGCATGGTCTGGCCAGCCTTCAGGTAGATGGGCACCGGCTTCTGGCCCAGGCCCACGCCCGGCGGCGTGCCGGTGGAGATGATGTCGCCCGGCTGCAGGCTCATGAACTGGCTGAGGTAGCTGACCAGCTTCTTCACGCCGAACACCATGGTGCTGGTGTTGCCGTTCTGGAAGCGGCGGCCGTCGACCTCCAGCCACATCGCGAGCTGCTGTGGGTCCGGCACTTCGTCTGCAGTCACCAGCCACGGGCCGATGGGGCCGAAAGTGTCGTGGCCCTTGCCCTTGTCCCACTGGCCGCCGCCGCGCTCCAGCTGCACCTCGCGCTCGGAGACGTCGTTGACCACGCAGTAGCCGGCCACGTGCGACATGGCATCGGCCTCGGCGATGTAGCGGCCGCCCTTGCCAATCACCACGCCGAGTTCGACCTCCCAGTCGGTGCGCGAGCTGCCGCGCGGGATTTCCACGTCGTCGTTCGGGCCGACGATGGCGCTGGTCCACTTGTTGAACACCACCGGCTCGTCCGGCACCTTCGCGCCGGACTCGGCCGCGTGGTCCGCGTAGTTCAGCCCGATGCAGATGAACTTGCCGACCTTGCCGACGCAGGCGCCCAGCCGCAGGTCCCGCTGCGGCGTGCCTGGCACGAGCGGCAGCGAGGCGATGTCCAGGCTGGCCAGCTTGTCCAGACCGGCGGGCGTGAGCACATCGCCGGCAATGTCGGCCACCACGGCGGAAAGATCCCGCACGCGCCCATCGGCATCCAGCAGGCCCGGTTTTTCCTGGCCCAGGGGGCCGTAGCGCAGCAGTTTCATTCAGATTCCTCTTTTATCGGTGAGTGAGAGTGACGACAGCGTCGTGTGCAAGGCGAAGATCAGTCGTAGAGCACCGCGGCGATCTTCGGGTCGTTGAGGTTGGTCTTGTCGTACCAGTAGAAGCCGGTGTCGATGACCTTGGGCAGCTTCTCGCCCTTCAGCGCCTTGACGGCCGCTTCCACGGTCTTGTAGCCAATGCCCACCGGGTTCTGCGTGATCGAGCCGGCGATCAGGCCGTCGCGGATCGCGTCCTTCTGCTGCTTGCCCGAGTCGTAGCCGACGATCACGACCTTGCGCTTCATCTCGCGCACACCGTTGGCCACGCCGATGGCCGAGCCTTCGTTGGTGCCGAAGATGCCCTTCAGGTTCGGGTAGGCCTGCAGGATGGACTTCGCGATCTCGGTGGACTTCAGGTGATCGCCGCCGCCGTACTGCACGCTGACGACCTTGATGTTCGGATAGGTGGACTTGATGCGGTCCACGAAGCCGTCGCGCCGGTCCACCCCCGTGCGGCTGGTCTGGTCGTGGGCGACGACGGCCACTTCACCGGCCTTGCCGATCAGCTCGGCCATCTTGTCGGCGGCCAGCGAGGCGGCGGCCTTGTTGTCGGTGCTGGCGGTGGTGACCGGGATGTCGCCGGCCACGCCGGAGTCGAAAGCGATGACCGGGATCTTCGCGGCCTGGGCCTTCTTCAACAGCGGCAGCGCGGCCTGGCTGTCCAGCGCGGCAAAGCCGATGGCGGCCGGCTTCTTGGCCAGCGCGGCGGAGAGCATGTCGATCTGCTTGTCCACCATCGCTTCGGACTCGGGGCCCTCGAAGCTGATCTTGACCTTGTAGTCCTTGCCGGCCTGCTCGGCGCCGCTCTTCACCGCCTGCCAGAACTGGTGCTGGAAGCCTTTGGAGATCAGCGGGATGTAGACCTCTTGCGCGCTGGCGGCACCCGCGAGCGCGAAAGTGGCGGCCACGGCCAAGGCGAGTTGCGAAACGGTTTTCTTCATCATGGTGGTGTCTCCTGTCGTTGTAGGAATCGAAGCGAACGGGAACGGGAAAAGAGGCAGCTCAGCGCGTGCGGCGCCGCAGGATGTCGGTATAGACCGCGAGGATGATGATCACGCCGGTCACCACCGTCTGCCATTCCTGCGCCACGTTCATGATGCGCAGGCCGTTGGTCAGCACGCTCATGATGAAAGCGCCGATGATGGTGCCGAGGATGGTGCCGGTGCCGCCGGACAGCGAGGTGCCGCCGATGACGACCGCGGCTATCGCGTCTAGCTCGTAGCCCTGGCCCAGCGCCGGCTGCGCCGAGTTCAGCCGCGAGGCGATCAAGAGTCCAGCCACGCCGCAGATCGCGCCGCTGAGCGAATAGACGACGATCTTCCAGAAGTCGACATTCACGCCCGAAAGCCGCACCGCTTCTTCGTTGCTGCCCAGCGCGAAGGTGTAGCGGCCCAGCATGGTCTTGTTCAGGATCAGGCTGGCGACGATGGCGACGATGAACAGGATCAGCACCGCGTTGGGGATCGGCAGCGCGGGGATCAGGTCGCCGATCAGCGAGTCCTGCGAAATGGCCGAGAAGCCTGGCGTGTCGTTGAAGTAAATCGGCTTGGTGCCGGAGATCACCAGCGACAGGCCCTTGAGCAGCATCATCATGCCCAGCGTGGCGATGAAAGGCGGGATCTTCAGCTTGGCGATCAACAGGCCCGAGCCGAAGCCGCTCAGCGCGCCGAAGAACAGCGCCGCAGCCACGCCGACCGGCAACGGCAGGCCGAGGTAGGTCAGGAACACCCCGGCCATCACCGCGCAGAAGGTCATCAGCGTGCCGACCGACAGGTCGATGCCCGAGGTGATGATGACAAAGGTGCAGGCAATCGCCAGCACGCCGTTGACCGCCGTGGCCTGCAGGATGCTGACCATGTTGTCGACCTGCAGGAAGCTGCCGGAGGCGAAGCTGAAGAACACCATCAGCGCCAGCAGGCTGGCAAAGGCCAGCAGCTTCTGGCGCGCAGCGGGGCGCAGCCAGACGCGGCGGCGCGGCACGGCGGCTTCGGCCGCCGGCAAGGGAGAAGTGGTGATGGGTGGCATGGCAGTCGGTGTTCGTTGCGCCCTCAGGCGGGGGCGGCTTCACGCCGCGTGGCCAGCTGCATGATGCTGGCCTGGGTGGCCTGCCCGGCCGAGAGTTCGCCGGTGATGCGGCCTTCGCACATCACCAGCACGCGGTGCGCCAGGCGCAGCACCTCGGGCAGTTCGGAAGAGATCACGACGATGGCCTTGCCCTGCGCGGCAAGCTGGTTCAGCAGCTTGTAGATCTCGGCCTTGGCGCCCACGTCGATGCCGCGCGTGGGCTCGTCGAAGAACAGGATGTCGCAGTCGCGCTGCAGCCATTTGGCAATGACGATCTTCTGCTGGTTGCCGCCCGACAGCAGCCGCACCGGCTGCTCGACCGAAGGCGTCTTGATGCCCAGCTGGCGCACATGCTGCTCGGCCGTCTGGCGCAGCGCGGCCTGGTTCACCCAGCCGGCGGCCGACGTGAACTGGCCCATGGAGGCCAGCGCGATGTTGGTCTCCACGTCCAGCCCGGTCGCCAGGCCGAAGTGCTTGCGGTCCTCGGACAGGTAGCCAATGCCCAGCGCCACCGCCTGTTGCGGCGAGCGGATCGTGACCGGCTTGCCGCGCACGCGGATCTTGCCCGAGTCCAGCGGGTCGGCCCCGAAGATCGCACGCGCGACTTCGGTGCGGCCGGCGCCCATCAGGCCGGCGAAGCCGAGGATCTCGCCGGCGCGCAGCTCGAAGGACACATCGCGCACCGCGCGGCCGCGGTTCAGGCCGCGCACCTGGAGCAGCACTTCGTTGCGCGTGGTGTCGGGCAGGTGCTTGGTGAAGGCATCGAGCTGGCGGCCGACCATCATGCCGATGATGCTGTCCACGCTGGTCGTGGCCATGGGCGCGGTGGCGATGTACAGGCCGTCGCGCATCACGGTGACGCGGTCGGCGATCTGCTGCAGCTCGTCCATCTTGTGCGAGATGTAGACGATGCCCACGCCTTCGGCCTGCAGTTGCCGGATGATGCGAAACAGGTCCGCCACTTCCTGGTTGTTCAGTGCCGCGGTGGGCTCGTCCATGATCAGCACGCGCGAGTCGAAGGACAGCGCCTTGGCGATCTCCACCATCTGCTGGCGCGCCACCGTCAGCTCGCCCACGGGCGTGCGCGGGTCCAGCTTCAGGTTCAGGCGCTGGAACAGCTGCTCGGCCTTGGCGTTCAGCGCGGCCTCGTCCAGCCAGCCGAAGCGTCCATGCGGCTCGCGGCCGATGAAGATGTTCTGCGCGGCGCTGAGGTGGTTCATCAGGTTCAGTTCCTGATGCACGATGCCGATGCCCAGCGCCTGCGCGGCGCGCGGGCTGTCGATCTCGACCGCACGGCCGTCGACCAGGATCTCGCCACCATCGCGCGGATAGACGCCCGCCAGCACCTTCATCAGCGTGGACTTGCCGGCGCCGTTTTCACCCATCAGCGCATGCACCTCGCCGGGCAGCAGCTCGAACTGGATGTCCTGCAGCGCACGCACGCCGGCAAAGGACTTCGACAGGTTGCGAATCTCGACGAGCGGGGTCATGTCAACACCTTCACAGGCCGTAGAAGCGCTGCGCATTGCGGGTCCACACGTCCGCCTGCGCTTCGGGCGACAGCTCGCCGATCAGCGCTTCGCTGACGGCCACCCATTCCGCATGCGAGCCAGCCAGCGTCAGCACCGGCCAGTCGCTGCCCCACATCAGGCGCTCCGGCCCGAACAGGGTCAGCAACTCGTGCCAGAGCGGGCGCAGCGCGGTGACGGCGTCGGCGACCGAGCCACGCTCGGTCGCCGGCAACTGGGTCAACAGGCCAGAGAACTTACAGCTGACATTCGGCAGCTGCGAGGCCTCGCCCATCAGCCGGCGCCAAGGCGCCACCCAGCCCGCGTGCCAGCCTTCGGCCAGCGGCGGCTTGGCGGCATGATCCATCACCGCAGGCAGCGCCGGCCAGTCGCGCAGGAACTGCAGCACAAACGGCAGTTGAACCGGCTGCACCAGCACGTCGAAACACAGGCCAAACGAAACCAGCGCCTCGATGGCCTCGGGCCGCGGCGCGCGGCAGATCCAGTTCGCATCGGGCAGGTCCTGCAGCATCGGCCGCACGCCCTTGAACTTCGGGTGCAAGGCCAGGCGCGTCAGCGTCTGCACCGCGTCCGCGCGGCTCAGGTCCACCCAGCCAACCACGCCGGCGATGAAGTCATGCTGCGAGGCCAGTTCCAGCAGCCATTCGGTCTCGGCCACGCTGTCGGCCGCCTGCACCAGCACCGTCTTCTGCACGCCAGCGGCCTGCATCAGCGGCTGCAATTCCTCGGGCAGGAAGTCGCGCCGCAGCGGCGCCAGCGCCGGCTCGTCGCCTTGCAGCCAGCCGTAGTCGCCGCGAGCGGGGCGCCAGAAGTGCTGGTGCGCGTCTGTTCGATTCATACAGCAGGCACGAAGCTCAGATCGAAATGCCGCCGTCCACCATCACGGCCTGGCCGGTGACGAAGCACGACTCGTCGCTGAGCAGGTAGACCACCTGCGGCGCGATGTCTTCGACCGTGGCCAGCCGGCCCAGCGGCTGGCGGGCGATGAAGTCCTTCTCGGCCTGCACCGGGTCTGCCGCGCCCGCAATGCGGCCACGCAGCGAGGGCGTGTCCACGGTGCCGGGGCACAGTGCATTGCAGCGCAGTCCCACCTTGGCGTAGTCCGCCGCGATGGCCTTGCTCATGCCGATCACCGCGGCCTTGGTCGCGCCGTAGACAAAGCGGTTCGGCAGGCCCTTGACCGAGGACGCGATGGACGCCATGTTGATGACGCTGCCGAAGCTGCCGTCCTGCTTCATCTTCTCCAGCATGCCGGGCAGGAAGGCGCGGATCAGCCGGTAGGCGCCCTTGACGTTCAGGTCGAAGCTGAAGTCCCAGGCGGCTTCGTCGCAGTCCAGCACAGTGCCGTGGTGCACGAAGCCGGCGCAATTGAACAGGCCGTCCAGTGGCGGCAGCGAAGCCGCCAGCGCAGCAATGGCAGCGCTGTCCCGCACGTCCAGCAAACGCGTGTCGATGCCGGCACCCTCGGCGGCCAGTGATTCGAGCAGCGCGCCGTTGATGTCGGTGGCGATCACGCGCGCGCCTTCGGCGGCGCAGGCCAGCGCGCTGGCGCGGCCGATGCCTTGCCCCGCAGCGGTGATCAGGATGGTTTTGCCTTGCAGTCTCATGGGCGCCTCAAAAGTTCATGTATGAACACTTCGTTTACTGGAGAATGACTGTAGTGATCCGATTCTGCTTGCGCCTCTGGTGCTTACCCTGAGGACCCGAAGGGCCGACTGAGCGCTGCCGTCCGGTATGGTCAGCGCAGGCCGACGCGAGCGGAGCCTCGTCCATCCTTCCTGTTGCGCCCCTTACCCGCCGCCGCCATGACCGAACCCGACAACGAGCCGACCAGCGACGCACCCAACGACCGTTACCGCGCACCGGCCCTGGACAAGGGCCTGGACATCCTCGAACTGCTGGCCGAGCAGCCGCAGGGCATGACCCGCGCCGAGATCGTCAAGGCCATGGGCCGCAGTCCCAGCGAGATCTACCGCATGCTGGAGCGGCTGGTGGTGCGCCATTACGTGACGCGCTCGCAGGAGGGGGACCGCTACGCCCTGAGCCTGAAGCTGTTCGTGCTGGGCCACCGTCACCCGCCCATCGAACGGCTGGTGACGCGCGCGCTGCCGGCCATGGATGCGTTTGCCAAGGCGGCCGAGCAGTCCTGCCACCTGGGCATCTACGACCGCGGCAACATCACCGTGGTCGCGCAGGTCAACGGGCCCAGCGCCTGGGGCTTGTCGATCCGCCTGGGCGTGCGCGTGAGCCTGGCGGACACGGGCTCCGGCCACGTGCTGCTGGCCTTCCAGCCCGAAACCCGGCGCGCTCTGATGCTGGCCGAACACGTGGCGCTGGACGGCGAGGTGCCGGTGGGCGCCACCGAACTGCAGGCCATCCTGGCGCGCGTGCGCGAGCAAGGCCACTGGCAGGGCGAGAGCCAGCAGGCGTTTGGCGTGACAGACCTGTCCATGCCCATCCTGGACTCGCACGGCCACGCGCTGGCAGTGCTGACCTGCCCGTTCATCCGTCGCATCGACCGGCACGTGGGTGCGGACTTGGACACCGTGCGCGGGCTGTTGAAACAGGCCACGCAAGGGCTGTCGCTGGCATGAAACGTGGGCACCCGGCTGCGGCGTACCGCTGCCACCCTCCGTGAGGGTGCTCAGGCCGCTTGGGAGCGGCCCGGCGCTGGCCTGAGACGTCGCGCTAGATAATCCGCGGCCTCACCTCCTCCGCGGCCCTGTTCATGACCCTG
>NZ_VIDT01000140.1 GCF_006519715.1 Ideonella azotifigens | reverse complement strand
GGGTAACCGGCAGCGTCCAGATAGCCGTTCCATTCGGCGGTGGACAGGCTGCGCACCTGCTGCGTGCCGATGGTCAGCAAAGGCAGCGCCCGGCTGCCGCTCATGCGCTGCAGCGCCTCGATGTCGGCCGGGGTTTCAACCCGCTTTTCGCTGAACGGAATGCCACGCTGGACCAGCAGGCCACGGCCCGCGTCGCAGGGCTGGCAGCCGCGCGCGGCATACAGCACCACCGGATAACGCGAAGCCGGGCCACGCAAGCCCACTGGCAGGCTGGCTGTGGGCACTGCGCCGGCGCCAGGCGTGGCAATGGCCTGCACCTTGGCCTTGGGGTCGGCGGGCGGCTGGTCGGTGTAGGTCACCTTGCCGTCCGGGCCGACGACCTTGTACTGCGCCTGGGCCAGTGGCGCCAGGCAGAGCAGGGTGGCCAGCGGCAACAGATGGCGAAGCGAAACCTTGAGCATCATGACTGCGGATTCCAAATCTAATGGCGCCAACCTCGTGGCTGCGCCCAACGACAAGGTCTGAGGGTAGCAAAAAGGCCGGTCCGACGTGCCGCGCGGAACCAACACTGGCGGTGACGCCGTGGGCGCAGCAGGCACTTCGGCACGGTCCCCCCGCAGGCATGGGGGACCGCGGCCTGCAAGCTCAGTTGGCCATGCCCTGGTGACGCAGCAAGGCGTCAATCGACGGCTCGCGGCCGCGAAAAGCCTTGAAGCTGTCCAGCGCGGGGCGGCTGCCGCCCATTTCCAGGATCTCGCGGCGGTAGCGGCGACCGGTGTCTGCGTTCAGCACACCTTGCTCCTCGAAGGCGCTCCAGGCGTCGGCCGACAGCACTTCGGCCCACTTGTAGCTGTAGTAGCCGGCCGAGTAACCACCTGCAAAGATGTGCGAGAAAGTGTTCGGTGTGCGGCTGAACTCGGGCGCCTGCATGACCGCGACCTCGGCGCGCACTTCCTGCACGATGGGCAGCACGCGCTGCGCGGCGTCGGCCTCGGTGTGCAGTCGCATGTCGTACAGGCCGAACTCGACCTGGCGCAGCGTCTGCAGCCCGCTCTGGAAGTTCTTCGCGGCCAGCATCTTGTCGTACAGCGCGCGTGGCAGCGGCTCGCCGCTGTCCACATGGGCGCTGAGGTGCTTGATGACTTCCCACTCCCAGCAGAAGTTCTCCATGAACTGGCTGGGCAGCTCGACCGCGTCCCACTCCACGCCGCCAATGCCGGACACGCCCAGGTCCTCGACGCGGGTCAGCAAATGGTGCAGGCCGTGGCCGAACTCGTGGAACAGCGTGATGACATCGTCGTGGTTCAGCAGCGCCGGCTTGTCGCCCACCGGGGCGGCGAAGTTGCAGACCAGGAAGGCCACCGGCGTCTGCAGGCTGCCGGTGTCGGCACGCTTCCAGCGGTCGCGGGCATTGTCCATCCAGGCGCCGGGGCGCTTGCCGGGGCGGGCGTGCGGGTCCAGGTAGAACTCGCCGACCAGCTCCGAGCCTCTTTCAATGCGGTAGAACCTGACGCTCTCGTGCCACACCGGCGCGTCCGCCGGGCGGATGGCCACTTCGAACAGCGTCTCGATGATGCCGAACAGGCCTTGCAGCACCTTGGGCAGCGGCAGGTAGGCCTTGACCTCCTGGTCGCTGAAGGCATAGCGGGCCTCCTTCAGCTTCTCGCTGGCGTAGGCCACGTCCCAGGCCTGCAGGTCGGCCAGGCCCAGCTCGGCCTTGGCAAAGGCGCGCAGGTCGCTCAAGTCCTGCTCGGCGCTGGGGCGGGCGCGCTGCGCCAGGTCGCGCAGGAAGCTCATGACTTCGGCCGGGCTGCGGGCCATCTTGCTGGCCAGCGAGACCTCGGCGTAGTTGGCGTAGCCCAGCAGTGCGGCCTCTTCGGCGCGCAGCGTCAGCAGTTCGCTCATCACCGCGCTGTTGTCGCGGTCGGCCGGGCCGAACTCGCTGGCACGGGTTGCGTAAGCGCGGTAGAGGGTCTCGCGCAGCGCGCGGTTGCTGCCGTACTGCATCACCGGAAAATAGCTCGGGAAGTGCAGCGTGATCTTGTGGCCGTCCTTGCCTTCGGCCTCGGCGGCGCTGCGTGCAGCGGCCACCGCGTCTTCAGGCACGCCGGCCAGCTCTTCTGCGCTGGCGTAGTAGGCGAAGGCGTCGGTCGCGTCGAGCACGTGGTTGGAGAAGGCCTGCGACAGCTCGGCCATGCGGTCCTGGATGGCGGCAAAGCGTGTCTTGGCATCGCCCTGCAGGTCAGCGCCGCCGAGCTTGAAGTCGCGCAGCCAGTGGTTCAGCGCCTGGCGCCGTGCGGGGTTCAGCTGCTCAGCGGCGGGGCTGCTGGCCACGGCCTTGTATTTGGCGTAGAGCCGCTCGTCGCTGCCTTGGCGGGTGAAGAACTCGGTGACCTTGGGCAGGTTTTCGGCATGTGCGGCGCGCAGCTCGGGCGAGTCGGCCACCTGGTTCAGGTGGCCGACGGCACCCCAGGCCCGGCCCAGCCGCTCGGTCGCCACGCCCAGCGTGGCGGACAGCGCGTCGTAGTCGGCCGGCACGTCTGCGCTGACGGCGCGTTCCAGTGCGGTGCTGGCATCGGCCAGCAACTGGTCCATCGCCGGCGTCACGTGTTCAGGCCGGATGGCCTGGAAATCGGTCAGCGTGTCGAACTGCAGCAGCGGATTGGTCATCTTGTGGTTCCCTGGGAATGAATTGGCCGTGCGAACAGGTGGCTTCAGGCGTCGGCCTGCGTGGCTGCGCGCTCGGCGGCTTCCACGGTGTTGACCAGCAGCATCGTGATGGTCATCGGGCCAACGCCGCCGGGCACCGGGGTCAGGTGCGAGGCTACCTCGCTGACCGAGGCGAAGTCCACGTCGCCGCAAAGCTTGCCCTCATCATTGCGGTTGATGCCCACGTCGATGACGACTGCGCCGGGTTTGACCATGTCACCGGTCAGGGTGTTGCGCCGGCCGACCGCGGCCACCACCACATCGGCCTGGCGCGTGTGATAGGCCAGGTCGGGGGTGCCGCTGTGGCAGACGGTGACGGTCGCATTGGCCTGCAGCAGCAGCAGCGCCATTGGCTTGCCGACGGTGTTGCTGCGGCCGATCACGACCGCATGCTTGCCCTTCAGCGACACCCCGGTGGACTCGATCAGCTTCATGCAGCCGTAGGGCGTGCAGGGCCGGAAACCCGGCAGGCCGGCCATCAGCTCACCGGCCGACAGCACCGAATAGCCGTCCACGTCCTTGTGGGTGGCAATCGCCTCGATGACCTTGCCTGAATCGATGTGCTTGGGCAGCGGCATCTGCACCAGGATGCCGTGGATCGCCGGGTCGGCATTCAGCGCGGCAATGCGGGCCAGCAGGGCGGCCTCGCTGAGCGTGGCTTCGTACTTGTCGAAGACGGACAGCAGCCCGCTGTCCTCGCAGGCCTTGACCTTGTTGCGCACATAGACGGCCGAGGCTGGGTCTTCGCCGACCAGGATCACCGCCAGGCCGGGCTGGTGGCCGCGGGCGGTGAGGGCGGCGGCGCGGGTGGTGACTTCGGCGCGGAGTTGCTTGGACAGGGCGTTGCCGTCGATCACTTTGGCGGTCATGCGGGCTGCTTTCGAGGGAGAGGAGGCGGAAAGGATTGGGGGAAGCGATGCGCTTCAGAAGGCACAACGGGGCCCGAAGGCCCCGTTATCTGCAGGCGCCAGGCGCCAAACTCAAGTTCACCCCTTGTGGGATGCACCGAGGGCGATCTTCAGCAGATCGGCCACGGTGTTGGCGTTGAGCTTTTCCATGATGTTGGCGCGGTGCGCCTCCACCGTCTTGATGCTGATGCCCAGGTCGTCGGCAATCTGCTTGTTCAGGCGGCCGGCGACGATGCGCTCCAGCACCTGGGCTTCGCGGGTGGTCAGGCGAGACAGCAAGGCATCGCGGCTGGCCTGTTCCTGGTGTTGCGAGAAGGCCGAGCGGGCCTGGTCCAGCATGCGCTCGACCAGCGAAACCAGCTCTTCTTCCTTGAAGGGCTTCTCGATGAAGTCCATCGCGCCCTTCTTCATCGTGGTCACGGCCATCGGCACGTCGCCATGGCCGGTGATGAACACAACAGGCAGCGGGCTCTTGCGCTCCAGCAGCCGGTCCTGCAGTTCCAGGCCGCTCATGCCGTCCATGCGGATGTCGGCGATCAGGCAGGCGACTTCGCGCGGGTCGAAGCGGGACAGGAAGGATTCGGCGGAATCGAAGCACTTGACCCGATAGTCCTTGCCCTCCAGAAGCCACTGCAACGAGTCGCGCACGGCCTCATCGTCGTCGACCACGTAGACGGTACCTTTTTTGGGGATCAGGCTCATGAAGCTGTGGCGTTCGGGTTGGCTGCGGCTGCCACATCAGGTACCTCTGGCACCGGCTGGGCATCCACGCGCTGGGTCAGGTCAACAGGCAGGGTGAAGGCGAACCGGCACCCTGTCACGGTTGTGCCATTGTAGAGGTTCTGCGCCCGCATCCGGCCGCGGTGGGACTCGATGATGGACCGACACAGGGATAGCCCTATGCCCATGCCTTCGGCCTTGGTCGAGAAAAAGGCTTCGTAGAGGCGCGACAGCACCTCTTCCTTCATGCCCGGTCCCATGTCGCTGACGCTGAACTCGATCACGCCGCCTTCTTCGGCCGTGTGGCGCGGCACCACGCGCAGCTCGATGTTGCGGCGTGCGCTGGGCAGCCCGGCGCTGTCGATCGCTTCGGCGGCGTTCTTCAGCAGGTTCATCAGCACCTGCTCGATCAGGATCGGGTCGCACATCAGCGTGGGCAGGCGCTGCGCGACATAGGTGTGGATCGCCACCTTGCGCCGGCGCAGCTCGATGCCCGCCAGCTCGACCGCATCGTCGACGATCTCGCTGGCCTGCGAGGGCTGGCGCTGCGGCTCGCTCTTCTTCACGAAGGCCCGGATGCGGTGGATGATCTGCCCCGCGCGCTCGGCCTGGCGGCCGGTCTTCTGCAGCGCGGCGATCAGGTCTTCGGTGTTGATCGACTCGTTGCGCACCCGGCTGACCATGCCGTTGCAGTAGTTGTTGATCGCCGTCAGCGGCTGGTTCAGCTCGTGCGCGACCGACGAGGCCATCTCGCCCATGGTGATCAGCCGGCTGGTGACCTGGGCTTTCTCGGCCTGCTGCTGGGCCTGTTCCTCGACCCGGCGGCGGCTGGTGATGTCGGTGGCGATCAGCATCTGCGCCAGCCGGCCGTCGGTCCACTGCAGGTAGCGGGTGCGCACGTCGAACCACATTGCCAGCGGCTCGACGTAGATCTCGTGCGGGTGCGCGCCAGCTTCGGTCAGCTCCTGCGTCGGCAGGCCGGACAGGCCGTCGACCTCCTCGTCCGCCTCGGCCTGGTAGCTTTGCGCCGGCGTGCTGTGGGCGAGTTGCCCATGGCCACGGGCGTCGGCACCAAACCACAGCCGGTACGAGCGGTTGGCGAACAGCAGCTCGCCCTGCTGGACCGACAGCACCGACACCGCCGCGTCCAGCCCTTCCAGCACCGTGGTGAAGCGCTCGTGCGAGGCCGACAGCTGGTCGCGGATGCGCTTGGCCTCGGTGATGTTGGTCATCGAGGTCATCCAGCCGGTCTGCAGGCCGCGCGGGTCGATCAGCGGCGAGACGTACATGCGGGCGTCGAAGATCGAGCCATCCTTGCGCATGACCTTGACCTCGATGCCGCCGGCCGGGCTGCGGCCCTGCAGTTCCTGTTGCAGCAGTCGGGTGTTTTCCTCGACCCGGTCGGGCGGCCAATACGGGAAGGGCGGCTTGCCGTCCAGCAGGTCGGCCTCGGCGTAGCCTGTCATCGCGCAGAAGGCCGGGTTCACGTAGGTCACGCGGCCTTCCATGTCCATGGCCCGCATGCCGGTCAGCATGGAGTTTTCCATCGCCCGGCGGAAGTTGGTTTCCTGCGCCAGCGCGTTCTGGATCTGCGCCCGCCGCCGCATGTGCTTCCAGGTGCCCAGCAGCATCCAGACCGTCAGCACCGACAGGGCCACCACCATCCAGAACAGGGTGTTGCCGATCAGGCCGATGGAGGTGCGGTAGCCCTGGCCGCGCAGCATCAGGCCGTTGGCCATCGGCGCCAGCGGCACCTCATGCTGCAACGACGGGGGCACGACGGGCTGGCCCGGCATGGCCGTGACGGTGCTGGCCAGCGGCTGCAGCTCCGGCCCGACCACGCTGATGATGTGCCGGCGCGAAACTTCGCTGGGCACGTAGTAGCGCACCAGCGACTCGATCGAATATTCGACGATCAGCGTGCCGGCGAAGTTGCCGCGGTCGATCAGCGGCACCTGCACCTGGAAGACCGCCATGCCGTCGGCGTCGGTGAACGGGCGGGAGTACACCGGCTGGCGCGTGTCCCGTGCCGCGATAAAGGCGGCTTCTGACGCCAGTGCCAGGCCTTCGCCCGGGAAAGACGGGTTGTGCTTGGCGGGCTTTTCGGACGCAACCGATTCATAGGACAGCACCGCCTGGGAGGCGCGCACCTGGCGCTGCGCAGTGACCCAGGTCAGGTGGCGGACCTCGGGGCGCTCGCGCTGGAAGGCGGCGGCATGCGGCAGGAACTCCTCGGGCGCGATGTCGCGCGTTGCCAGCTCGCGCGCCATGCGCACCAGCTGTTCCTGGTTCTCGATCAGGTGCAGGCGGATCTGCTGCTGGGAGATTTCGGTGTCGCGCCGCAGTGCTTCGCCGGCCCGTTCAATCTCCTCGTTGCGCAGGTACCAGAAGGTGGCGGTGATGGTCGCGAGAAACATCAGCACCGAAATCAACGGGGCGATGGTTGCAAAGCGGTCCTGGCGCGAGGGAGATTGCTGCCGCCACCAGCGCCGGAACAGGCGGTGCAGCAGGCTGTTGGGGTGGCTGGCGGAAGGGATGTCTCGGGCAACGGGCATGGCGGGGCGATTATCGATGCCGCTTGCGGCTTGGGGCAGCGCCTGGGCCCGGGTTTTCGCGTGGGCCGGTGCTGCAGGTTTGCCCAACCATTGGGGCAGCCGGTTCCAGGCCTGAAGGAGGATGGCGAATTCATAATGTGAAAAGCACAATCGCAATTTGAAAATTCACGGACCCTGTGCCAAACTGCGCGCCGACCTTTTAGAACCCCGTTTGAGGAGACACCATGTCAGCCGTGCCTGAATCATTCTTGGGCGCGTCGGCCGTTGATGCCGATGCGCAAGAAACCCGTGAGTGGCTGGACGCCTTGTCCGCCGTCATCGATTCAGAGGGGCGTGATCGCGGCCATTTCCTGCTTGAGCAACTGCTCGAGCACGCCCGCCAACACGGCGTGGACCGCCCGTTCTCGGCCACCACCGGCTACGTCAACACGATCGAGCCGGAAGACGAAGCCCATTGCCTGGGCAACCTGGAAATCGAGGAGCGCCTGCGCGCCTACATGCGCTGGAACGCGATGGCCATGGTCGTCAAGGCCAACCGCCTGCACCCGGCCGATGGCGGCGACCTGGGTGGCCACATCTCGTCCTTCGCCTCGGTTGCCACGATGTTCGGTGCCGGCTTCAACCACTTCTGGCACGGCGACGACGGCGTGCACGGCGGTGACCTGCTCTACATCCAGGGCCACTCCTCGCCCGGCATCTATGCCCGCGCCTTCATGGAAGGCCGCATCAGCGAAGAGCAACTGCTGAACTTCCGCCAGGAAGTCGACGGCAAGGGCCTGTCCAGCTACCCGCATCCGAAGCTGATGCCCGAGTTCTGGCAGTTCCCCACCGTCTCGATGGGCCTGGGCCCGCTGATGGCGATCTACCAGGCACGCTTCCTGAAGTACCTGCATGCCCGCGGCATTGCCGACACTTCCAAGCGCAAGGTCTGGGTCTTCTGCGGCGACGGCGAGATGGACGAGCCGGAAAGCCTGGGTGCCATCGGCCTGGCCGCGCGCGAGAAGCTCGACAACCTGATCTTCATCGTCAACTGCAACCTGCAGCGCCTGGACGGCCCGGTGCGCGGCAACGGCAAGATCGTGCAGGAGCTGGAAGGTGAATTCCGCGGCGCCGGCTGGAACGTCATCAAGTTGCTGTGGGGCAGCTACTGGGACCCGCTGCTGGCGCGCGACAAGGATGGCCTGCTGAAGAAGGTCATGATGGAGACGCTGGACGGCGACTACCAGGCCATGAAGGCCAATGACGGCGCCTTCGTGCGCAAGAACTTCTTCGGCCGCCATCCCAAGCTGCTGGAAATGGTCGCCAAGATGAGCGACGACGACATCTGGCGCCTGCAGCGCGGCGGCCACGACCCGCAGAAGGTCTATGCGGCTTATCACAAGGCCGTGAACACCCAGGGCCAGCCGACGGTCATGCTGGTCAAGACCGTCAAGGGCTTCGGCATGGGCAAGGCCGGCGAGGGCAAGAACACCGCCCACCAGGCCAAGAAGCTGACCGACGAGGACATCAAGGCCTTCCGCGACCGCTTCAACATTCCCATTCCCGACAGCGAGCTGGCGTCGCTGCCGTTCTACAAGCCGGCCGAAGACACGCCGGAAATGCGCTACCTGCACGAGCGCCGCCAGGCCCTGGGCGGCTACCTGCCCAAGCGCCGCGTGAAGGCCGAAGAGGCGCTGCCGGTGCCGGACCTGCCGTTCTTCCAGTCGGTGCTGGACCCGACGGCCGAAGGCCGCGAGATCTCCACCACCCAGGCCTACGTGCGCTTCCTCGGCGCGCTGCTGCGCGACAAGCAGCTCGGCCCGCGTGTCGTGCCCATCCTGGTGGACGAGGCGCGCACCTTCGGCATGGAAGGCCTGTTCCGCCAGATCGGCATCTACAACCCCGAAGGCCAGAAGTACACGCCGCAGGACCGGGACCAGGTCTCCTACTACAAGGAAGACAAGGCCGGCCAGATCCTGCAAGAGGGCATCAACGAAGCGGGCGGCATGGGCTCCTGGATCGCCGCGGCCACGTCGTACTCGACGAACAACCGCGTGATGATCCCGTTCTATGTCTATTACTCGATGTTCGGCTTCCAGCGCATTGGCGACATGGCCTGGGCCGCGGGCGACATGCAGGCGCGCGGCTTCCTGCTGGGCGGCACTTCGGGCCGCACCACGCTGAACGGTGAAGGCCTGCAGCACGAAGACGGCCACAGCCACATCCTGGCCGGCACGATCCCGAACTGCGTCAGCTACGACCCGACCTTCGCGCACGAGGTCGGGGTGATCATGCAGCACGGCTTGAAGCGCATGGTCGAGAACCAGGAAAACGTCTTCTATTACCTGACCCTGCTGAACGAAAACTACCCGATGCCCGGCCTGAAGGCGGGCACCGAGGCAGAGATCATCAAGGGCATGTACCTGCTGGACGAGGCGGCCAAGGGCAAGAACGCCACCGTCAACCTGCTGGGCTCGGGCACCATCCTGCGTGAGTCGCAGGCGGCCAAGGAACTGCTGGAGAAGGACTGGGGCGTTGCGGCCAATGTATGGAGCTGCCCGAGCTTCAACGAACTGGCCCGCGACGGCCAGGCCTGCGAGCGCTGGAACCTGCTGCACCCGACTGAGACCGCGCACGTGCCGTTTGTCACGCAGCAACTCGGCGCGCATTCCGGCCCGGTCATCGCGTCGACCGACTACATGAAGAACTACGCCGAGCAGATCCGCGCCTTCATCCCCAAGGGCAAGACCTACAAGGTGCTGGGCACGGACGGCTTCGGCCGCAGCGACTTCCGCAGCAAGCTGCGCGAGCACTTCGAGATCAACCGGCACTACATCGTCGTCGCGACGCTGAAGGCGCTGGCCGACGAAGGCACGCTCCCGCTTGCCAAGGTGGCCGAGGCGATTGCCAAGTACGGCATCAAGGCCGACAAGATCAACCCGCTGTATGCGTGATCACCCCCGAGGCGCGTAGCGCCTCCCCCTCAAGGGGGCGCGCCTGCAGACCGGCAAAGCCGGCTCTGCGGACGCCGCGGGAATTGATTGACGCGTTGCGTAGTGAATTCAACGGAGACATCCGAATGGCATTGGTAGAAGTGAAAGTCCCGGACATCGGAGACTTCAAGGACGTGGCCATCATCGAGCTGCTGGTCCAGGTTGGCGACACCATCAAGCCCGAGCAGAGCCTGGTGACGGTCGAGAGCGACAAGGCCTCGATGGAAATCCCGGCCTCGACCGGCGGCGTGGTCAAGGAACTGAAGGTCAAGCTGGGTGACACCATCAGCGAAGGCTCCGTGCTGCTGACGGTGGAAGCAGAAGGCGCCGCTGC
>NZ_VIDT01000014.1 GCF_006519715.1 Ideonella azotifigens | reverse complement strand
CGCGGGGCATCTTCTTTGGCGCGGCCATTGCGCTGATGCTGGGCGTGGGCGCGGCCGGGCTGGTCGGCGTCACCCGGCGGCGCTGAGCCTCAGTTCACCGGGTGCAGCGGCCGGCCGTCGCGGGCGAAGCTGGCGACATTGGCCAGCGTGGTCTCGGCAATCGCCGTCAAGGCCTCGTGGGTGAAAAAGCCCTGGTGGCCGGTGATCAGCACGTTCGGGAAGGTCAGCAGCCGGGCGAACACATCGTCCTGCAGCGGCTGGTCCGACAGGTCTTCGAAGAACAGGTCCGCCTCTTCTTCGT
Source organism: Ideonella azotifigens (assembly GCF_006519715.1). Taxonomy (GTDB): domain Bacteria; phylum Pseudomonadota; class Gammaproteobacteria; order Burkholderiales; family Burkholderiaceae_C; genus Ideonella; species Ideonella azotifigens. The sequence goes on along the minus strand of NZ_VIDT01000014.1, from coordinate 24,632 downwards.
ACACGTCCAGCCCCAGCGCGCCGATCTGGCCGGTCTTCAGCGCGTCGATCACCGCGAGAGTGTCGACAAGCGCGCCACGGCTGGTGTTGATGAGCATCACGCCCGGCCGCATCGCGGCAATGCTGCCGACATTAATCCAGTGGCGGGTGTCGGGCGTCAAGGGGCAGTGCAGCGTGATGAGGTCGGACTGCGCGAGCAGCGTGGCGCGGTCTGCCTCCTCGGCGCCCAGCGCCAGGCATTCCGGGCTGGGCAGCGGGTCGTGGGTCAGCACTCGGCAGCCGAAGCCGCGCAGGATGCGCACCACGTTCACGCCGATTCGGCCGGTGCCGACCACGCCGACCGTCTTGCCGTGTAGGTCGAAGCCCATCAGCCCGTCGAGCATGAAGTTGCCTTCGCGCACGCGGTTGTAGGCGCGGTGCAGGCGGCGGTTGAGCGCCAGCAGCAGCGCCAGCGTGTGCTCGGCCACGGCGTGCGGCGAATAGGCCGGCACGCGGCCAACGCTCAGGCCCAGTACCTTCGCTGCAGCCAGGTCCACATTGTTGAAGCCGGCGCAGCGCAATGCCACCAGGCGCACCTTGAGTGTTGCCAGGCGCTGCAGCACGGTGGCGTCCAGCTTGTCGTTGACAAAGACACACACGGCGTCTGCGCCATCGGCCAGCACGGCCGTGGCCGCCTCCAACCGCGGTTCCAAGTAGGTCAGCGTGAACCCGTGGCTGGCATTGGCCTGGTCCAGAAACCTGCGGTCGTAGGCGCGGCTGCTGAAAACGGTGATGTGCATCTGGCGCCCCCGTGCTCATGGAAGAGCCATCATGCGCCGTCAATTCATGCTGTGGATCATCTCGCGCACGCGGGGGTAGATCTGCTGCTGCCAGCGCTTGCCGCTGAACACGCCGTAGTGGCCCACGCCGAGCTGCACGTGGTGCTGCTTCATGTAAGGCTTGATGCCGGTGCAGAGGTCGTGTGCGGCAACGGTCTGGCCGATGGCGCAGATGTCGTCGCGCTCGCCTTCGACCGTGAAGAGCGCGGTTCGGCGGATGGCAGCGGGCTCCACCTTCTGGCCCTTGACCACCATCTCGCCCCTGGCCAGGTCGTAGGTCTGGAACACGCGCTCGACGGTTTCCAGGTAGAACTCGGCCGGCAGGTCGTTAACAGCGAAATATTCCTCGTAGAAGGCCTGGGTGTGGGTGGCGCGGGGCAGGTCGCCGGCCAGCAGGTTCTTGTACAGGTCGATGAAGGCCTGGCGATGCCGGTCCGGGTTCATGCTCATGAAGGCGGTCAGCTGCACGAAGCCAGGGTAGACCTTGCGCATTGCACCCGGGTAGCGCCACGGCACGCGGGCGATCAGGTTCTTCTCGAACCACTCGATGGGCTTGCTGATCGCCAGCTCGTTGACACCGGTCGGGTTGATGCGGCAGTCCACAGGGCCGGCCATCAGCGTGAGGCTGCGCGGCTGGGCAATGTGCTCGCGCTGGGCCATCAAGGCCACGGCGGCCAGCGCCGGCACGCAGGGCTGGCAAACGGCCAGCACGTGCGCACCCGGGCCCAGCGTGGCGACGAACTCGATCACCTGCTCGACATAGTCGTCCAGCCCAAAAGCGCCTTCGGACAGCGGCACATGGCGTGCGTTGTGCCAATCGGTGATGAACACGTCGTGGTCGGCCAGCAGCGTGCGCACGGTATCGGCCAGCAGCGTGGCGAAGTGGCCTGAGAGCGGTGCAACGACCAGCACGCGCGGCAGCTCGCTGCCGTTGCTGCCAAGGTCCGCGCGGCGGAAGTGCAGCAGGCTGCCAAACGGGCGCTTCAGCACCACCTCTTCGGTCACCGCCACCGGCTGCTCATGGCCGGGCGCACCCACCATGACCTTGGCGATGTCAAAGCCCGGCCGGTGGTGGGTCAGCCTGAGCCGGGCAAACACATCGAGGCTGGCCGCCAGCGGCTTGGTCAGCATCTCGGACCAGGGGTTCTGGAAGTGCGGCTGATTCAACCAGGACGTGGCCGCGCGAGCGGCCGTCTGCAGCGGCGCCAGGCAGTCGGTCTGCGCTTGGTAGGCGGAATACATCATGGTGTTGTGGGGCCGCGGTGAGAGGCCACTGGAAGCGAGCAAGGCAGAGGCAGCTCCGAGGCAAGGAACGGGCCACTCGCCTGTCGCCTGCGTGACAGTGTTGCGGGCGCCAAGCGGGTGTTTGCGAGGTGGGGCGGGCACAACGCTTGCGAGAACCTGTGCACACAACAGGAGCTGCATTCATGCCCAATGCCCCGGTGACGACCACGCTGACGCTCAGCAGCAAGAACTACTCGTCCTGGTCGCTGCGCGGCTGGCTGCTTGCGCGTTTCGCCGGCCTGCCGTTCGAGGAAGTGCTGCTGTCGCCGGATGACCCGGGCGCCAAGGCCGAGATGCTGCTGCTGGCGCCGTCCATCCTCGTGCCCTGCCTGCGGCATCAGGGCGTGCAGGTGTGGGACACGCTGGCCATTGCCGAGTATCTGAACGAGGTCAAGCCCAAGGCCGGCTTGCTGCCGGCAGACCGCGCGGCGCGGGCGCACTGCCGCGCGATCTGCGGCGAGATGCATTCGGGCTTCACCTCGTTGCGCTCGGCGCTGCCGATGAACCTGAAAGGTCACTTCAAGGGCTACAAGGTGTGGAGCCGCGCCCAGGCGGACATCGACCATGTGCTGGCCATCTGGCAGGACTGCCTGGGCCGCTACGGCGGCCCGTTCCTGTTCGGCGAGCAGCCCTGCATGGCCGACGCGATGTATGCGCCGGTGGTCACGCGGCTGCGCACTTACGACGTGAAGGTCAAGAACGCCGCCTGCGCCGCGTATTGCGACACCATTGCGAGCCTGCCCGAGATGAAGGAATGGACGGCCGCAGCGCTGCTGGAGCCGGAGGCCATCGATGAGCTGGAAGTGGAGTTCTGAAGCTCAGACGCCCCAGCCCTTGGACTCGGGCACATCGCAGACCGGTGCCACGTCGATGGTCGTGAAGTCTGCAGGTCCGACCACTTCCAGGTATTCCATGTCCGGCGAGTAGTCGAACAGGTAGTGGCGCACGCCGGGCCGCTGGTGCACGCAGTCGCCCGCGCTGACCAGGGTTTCCTTGTCCTCGTACATGAAGCGGGCCCAGCCGCGCAACATGAGCACGATGTGGAACTCCGCCTCATGTCGGTGCCAGCCAGTGCCCTTTTCCGGGGCGTTGTGGGCAATGACCAGTTGCGCAATGACCTTGCCGCGGGTGGCTTCTGCAATGCCGAGGTCGCGGTAAAGGAAGAAGTCCCGCAGGCCGTCGCCTCGGAAAGCCGTGTCGGGCGGCCTCACGTGTGAGAAGGCGGTGGCTGGGCTGCTGATCTCGGGCTGATCTGGCATGCGTGGCTCCCACGTAGGCACCGGAAATCCGGTACCTCTGGGCATGCAGGTTTCATTCCCGAGGCGCACGGCCTCGGCAAGACTTGCTACCGGCGCGCACCCACCAGCAGCACCACGCCGGCCAGCACCACGGCCACGGCCGACCACTCGAAGCCGGTCACCGTCTCGCCGCCAATGGCCACGCCCAGCAGCATGGCAATCACCGGGTTCACGAAGGTGTAGCTGGACGCCAGCCCGGCAGGCGCCCGGGCCAGCAGCACCATGTAGGCATTGAAGGCGATCAGCGAGCCGAACACCACCAGGTAGGCCCAGGCGGCGATGGCGACTGGCTGCGGCGGCCACTGCGGCTGCTCGCCGGTCAGCAGCGAGAGCAGCAGCAGCACAGCGCCACCGCAGATCATCTCGCTGGCAAAACCGCTTGCGCCCGGCGCCAGCGGCAGCCTGTGCTGGCTCAGCACGCTGCCGATGGACCAGGTCACACACGCCACCGTGATGGCGATCAGCCCTGCGGTGGACGACTGGAAGCCCGCCCCTTGCGTGAGCATCAGCACACCGACCAGGCCCACCGCGATGCCGGCCAGCTCCAGCTTGCCGGGCCGGATGCCGAACACCAGGTTCACCAGGGCAATCATCATCGGCACCACCGCGATGAAGGCCACCACCAGCCCTGAGCCGACAGAGACCTCGGCCACCGCCGTGCCGCCCATGCCGCCGCCCAGCATCAGCGCGCCGACGATCAAGGCATTGCGCCATTGCCTGGCGCTTGGCAGCGGCGTGCCGCGCCAGCGGGTCCAGGCCAGCAGCAGGCCGCCAGCCACCAGGAAGCGCGTGCCCATCTGGAAATACGGCGGGAAGCTCAGCAGCGCGTATTTGATGACCAGGTAGGTCGAGCCCCAGACCAGCCAGGTGGCGGCGAGGCAGGCGAGGATCAGCGGGCTGAAGGTGGCACCGGCCGAGCGGGCGGGGGTGACGGTGGTGGTCGACATGCGCTCATCGTAGCGAGGCCGCGTGCCGCATTCGATGGGAAAGCCAAGGTCTGATGCCGGGTGGGGTTTGGTTTTCAAGGTGTTTCGCATGCTAGGCTTTGAACACCATGAACGCACCCCTGACCCAGCCCGTCGTCGTCGCACCGCTCGCGCTGGACGCCTACGACACCCGCATCCTGGCCGAACTGCAGGCCGATGCGCGGCTCAGCATGACCGAGCTGGGCCGGCGCGTGCACCTGTCCCAGCCGGCGGTGACCGAGCGTGTGCGCAAGCTGGAAGCCGCCGGGGTGATCACCGGCTACCGCGCCACGGTGGACCTGAAGGCGCTGGGCTATGGCATTCGCGCGGTCATCCGCGTGGGGCGCGCCGAGTACGCGCGGGTGGTCAAGCTGATCCAGCAGACGCCCGAGGTCGTCAATGCCTACAACGTGACTGGCGAGGACAGCTGGGTGCTGGAGATTGCGGTGATCGACGTGGCCCACCTGGACGCGGTGGTGACCCGCTTCTGCATGCTCACCGAAACCAGCACCTCCATCATCCTGAATGCCGCCCGCGAGCACCAGACCATGCTGCCAGCCCGCGGCGAGGACGTGAAGCCACCCATTCGCAAGATTCACAACGCCTGAGCCTTTTCCATCTCCCAAAGGACCCGCCATGCCCACTGAGACGCCCGCGTTTTCGACCTGTGACCTGTGCGACGCCGACAAGGACCCGAGCAATGGCGAGCTGCGTGTGCTGCCGCCGCTGTTCCGCGACTTTGGGGGCCTGACGCGCTTCGCCGGCCCCATCAGCACCGTGCAATGCCTGGAAGACAACTCCCGGGTGCGCGAGGCGGTGATGTCGCCTGGCGAGGGGCGGGTGCTGGTGGTGGACGGCGGCGGCTCGCTGAAGCGCTCGCTGCTGGGCGGCAACCTGGCGCAGGCGGCCGAGAAAAACGGCTGGGCCGGCGTGCTGGTGTTCGGCGCCGTGAGGGATGCAGCCGAGATGCGCGCCTGCCAGGTCGGCATCCGCGCGCTGGGGTTGATTCCGATGCCCACCGAGCGCCGCGACCAGGGCCTGCGCGATGTGCCGGTGCAGATCGCCGGCGAGTGGCTGAGGCCGGGCGAGTGGTTATATGCCGATGAAGACGGCATCGTCGTGAAACGAAGTGCGGCCTGAAAGCTTGATTTCTGGGCTATACTGATGAGCTTGTCGGGGCGTAGCGCAGCCTGGTAGCGCATCTGGTTTGGGACCAGAGGGTCGCGAGTTCGAATCCCGCCGCCCCGACCATTTCTTCTTCAGCCTTGCATCTTCTTTGCAAGGCTTGCCGGTTCAGCGCGGGATGCGTTGAACCGCTTTCAGGTCCTCAGTTTTCCTGCGATTCAGGCTTCCTTCGCTGGCGGCGTTTCCACGCATTCGCCCGGGAACAGGTCGCGCTTCGTGTTGCCCTCCAGGAACCATACGCAAGCGAGCTTCCTGTCGTCCTGCACATACTCGACGACCATCTTGGGCCCGCCGGCCTTCAGGCGAACCACGTCGCCCGGCTTGAAAGTCTCAGCCATGACATTCCTGTGAAGTTGAGCATCGATGGTAACGGCTGCTTTGGGCTGCTTCGTGCAGCCTCAGCTGCCCGCCTTGTTCGGGTCGCGCCAGGCGCGCTCGAAAGGCAGCCGCCAGGCATGCGGCGCAATCAGCTGGTGGATGGACTTCGGGCCCCAGGAGCCGGGCGGATAGAGCCGCACCGGCGGCGGCGCTTCCAGCAAATGGGTGGAAACCTGCCACAGCCGCTCGATGCCTTCTGCGGTGTTGAACAGCGTGTGGTCGCCGCGCATCGCGTCCAGGATCAGCCGTTCGTAGGCCTCCAGCACGTCGCCCAGCATGCCGGTGTCGTGCATCGCGAACTGCAGGCTCAGCTTGTCCAGTCGCATGCCCGGGCCGGGGCGCTTGCCGTAGAACGACAGCGACATCTTCGACGCGTCGGCCAGGTCGAAAGTCAGGTGGTCCGGGCCCTGCGCGCCCACGCCCGAGCCGGGCGGGAACATGCTCTTGGGCGGTTCGCGAAAGGCGATCGAGATGATGCGCTGGCCCTCGGCCATGCGCTTGCCGGTGCGCAGGAAAAACGGCACGCCGGCCCAGCGCCAGTTGTCGATGAAGCACTTCAGCGCGATGAAGGTCTCGGTCTCGCTGGTCGGGTCCACGCCTTCTTCCTGGCGGTAGCCAGCGTACTGGCCACGCACCACGTGCTCGGGCTGGATGGGCAGCATGCTGCGGAAGACCTTGTTCTTCTCCTCGCTGATGGGTGCCGGTTCCAGCGCGGTAGGCGGCTCCATCGCCATGAAGGCCAGGATCTGGAAGAGGTGGGTGACCACCATGTCGCGGTAGGCGCCGGTTTGCTCGTAGAAGCCCGAGCGCGGGCCCAGGCCCAGCGTCTCGGGCACGTCGATCTGTACGTGGTCGATGAAATTGCGGTTCCAGATCGGCTCGAACAAGCCGTTGGCAAAGCGGAAGGCAAGGATGTTCTGTGCCGGCTCCTTGCCCAGGAAATGGTCGATGCGGAAGATCTGCTCTTCGGCGAAGACCTCGTGCAGCTGGCTGTTCAGCGAGACGGCACTGGCCAGGTCCACGCCAAACGGCTTTTCCATCACGATGCGCGAGCGCTCCACCAGCCCGGCCTGGCCTAGCATGCGCACGGCCGACAGCGCGGCACTTGGCGGCACGCTGAGGTAATGCAGCCTGCGGGACTCCACGCCCATGGCCTCTTCGGCTCGCGCCACCGCGGCCTGCAGCGCGGCCGCGCCGTCGGCCAGCGCCACGTAGTCCAGGTTGCCAGCGAAGGCCTGCCAGTCGGCATCGCTCACGCGCCGGCTGCCAAATTCGTCGAGCGCCTTGCGGGCCAACTGGCGAAAGCCATCGGCGTCCATGTCGTCCAGCGACACGCCGACGATGCGGCAGCTCGGAATGAAGCCGGCATTGCACAGGTGGTACAGCCCCGGCAGCAGCTTGCGCCGCGCCAGGTCACCGCTGGCGCCAAACAGCACCACCACCTGCCCGAATTGCGGGCCGACACCAGGATGAATCTTGGCCAAGGGCAGGTCTCCGGTCAGCGGGACCATGTCCCGGGTTGTCGTTCATCCATTGCTCGCAAGTCGCGGGCCGCCGCCCCCCGCCTTAGAATGCGCGGCTTCACACTGCCCGTAGCTCAACTGGATAGAGCAGCTGCCTTCTAAGCAGCAGGTCGGGGGTTCGAGTCCCTCCGGGCAGGCCAAATGTGGTCGTCACAAATCACCTTGTTAAGTCATAGTCCCTTAAAAGTCAACGACTTATAGACACTCGTGTCGCCCGACCTTGCCCCTGGATTCCGTCTCCCATAACTGTTCTACGCGCTGGCTTGCCGTGATTGATGGGCCAGCCAGTTTTCTTCGAACTGCATCGGGCTGACATGGGCCAGCGTGGAGTGCAGACGGCTTCGGTTGTACCAGAGCATCCAGGCCAGCACTTCATCCTTGGCCTGGCGTCTTGTCTTGAACCGCTGGCCATGCAGCCGCTCTACCTTCAACGACCCGAACAGCGTCTCGCTGCAAGCGTTGTCCCAGCAGTTGCCCCGCCGGCTCATCGAGGCTGTGATGCCGTACTCGGCCAGCACATCCCGGAAGTCCTGGCTGGCGTATTGGCTGCCGCGGTCACTGTGGAAGATCAGTCCCGCATCCTTGCTCGGATGGCGCTTGAACCAGGCCATGCGCAGCGCATTGATGACGATCTCGCGTGTCATGTCCTGGCGCAGCGACCAGCCCACCATCTGGCGGCTGAACAGGTCGATCACCACGGCCAGGAACAACCACCCCTCGTCGGTGGCGATGTAGGTGATGTCGCCCGCCCACACCTTGTCGGGCTCGGCCACCTCGAACGCTCGGTTGAGCAGGTTCGGTGCGATGGGCAGGTCGTGCTGGCTGTCGGTGGTCACCTTGAAGCGCCGCTTGCCCTTGGCTCGGATACCGTGCAGTTGCATCAGCTTCTGCACCCGGTCCTTGCCCACCCGGATGCCCCGGGCCAGCAGTTCCTTCCACGTGCGTGGCCAGCCGTAGCCGCCCCGGGTCTCGGCGGGGATGGCCTTGATGTGCACCAGCAGCGCTTCGTCGCTGAGGTGGCGGCGTTGGGCCTCGCTGGCACGGCGCACGAAGTGCTCGTGGTACCCGGCCACGCTCACCTTGAGGACCCGACACTGCACCGAGATCGGCCACACCCGCCGGTTGCGTTGGATGAAGGCGTACTTCACTTCGATGCTGTTGCGAAGTACGCCGTCGCTTTTTCCAGGATGTCGCGCTCCATCTTGACCCGTGCCAGCTCAGCGCGCAGCCGGGCAATTTCCATCTGCTCTGCGCTCACGGGCTTGGCGTCCGCGCGCTTGAGCTTGCCCTCGCGTCGGGCCTTGACCCAGTTGTGCAGCGTCTGGTCCACCACGCCCAGTGTTCTGCCTACCGCGGCGATGCTCTGGCCGCCCTCGACCAGGCGCACCGCCTCTTGCTTGAATTCCAACGTGTAGCGCGCCCTGGGCATCGGCTTTTTCTTCGTCATTTCCGTTCTCCTTGCTCGGATTGAATCACTCAGCAAGGGAGACGGTTTCCGGTGGCAAGGTCAGTATATTTCGGCCCAACTTCGGCGAGCCAATGCCGACGTCGCCAATGTGCTTCGCGAGACGCTGGAAGCCGCAGCTTCCTTCCTGTGCGGCCGTCGCGTGGATCCCCGCTCCTGCGATTCACAGGACACGCGGGAGACATTGCTGGCCGGGCCTTCAGGCCGCCAGGCGAAAGGCCGACATCAAGTCGGACAGTCGGGTTGCCTGCATGCTCAGGCTGTCAGCGGCCGCAGCGCTTTGCTCGACGAGTGCGGCGTTTTGCTGCGTTGCTTGATCGATCTGGCTCAGCGCATCGCCAATCTCGCTGATGCCTGCCGATTGCTGTCCAACTGCGTCCGTGATCTCGCCGATCATGACGCTGACTCTCTGGACCTGTGTCACGATGACGTTCATCGCTGCGCCCGCTTCGTCAGCCTGACGAGTGCCAGCTTCCACGCGATCTGCGCTGGACTCGATGAGCGCCTTGATTTGCCGCGCGGCATTCGCTGAATTCCCAGCCAAGGCTCGGACTTCGCCGGCCACAACGGCGAATCCTCTGCCATGTTCACCGGCGCGAGCGGCTTCGACGGCGGCATTCAACGCCAAGATATTGGTCTGAGACGCGATTTCGTCGATGACAGCGATGATCTCGGAAATCTCGCGTGAGGACTCCTTGATGCCTTGCATCGCGGCCACCACTTCACTGACCAAGGCGCCTCCTTTGGTGGCCGTGGAGGCTGCCTCCCGCGCCAGTTCATTGGCTTGCCCAGCCGCGACCGCGCTGTTCCTTACGGTCCCAGAGAGTTCGTCGATCGAAGCGGCCGTTTGTTGCAGGTTGCCCGCTTGCTTCTCCGTGCGCTGGCTCAGGTCAGCGTTGCCGCTGGCAATCTGAGCTGATCCAGTGGCGATGCTGTCGCTGCTGTTGCGAACTTGCGTCACGATGTGGCTCAAGCCCCTCTGCATCTGAGACATCGCAGCCATCAAACTGGATTGATCTCCTGAATGGACGTCTATCGGAATGTCCAACTCACCCGCTCCGATTGCCTGGGCAGCCTTTCGTGCGGCTGAGGGCTCGCCACCAAGTTCGCGGCGCAGCAGATTGAGCAGGCCCCAGCCGACGCCACATGCGATCAACAGCGAGGCGGCGGCCATGGCCATCATGGCCGAGGCCGCTCTGCTGGCAAGTTCGCGGGCCTTGGCGGACGACGCTTGCATCAATTCCTTTTGCAGGCCTGAAAGCTGTTCGAGTGCCCTGATGAACGCCACCTGCTTGGGGCGAACTTTGGTCAGCAACGCCTCGTTGGCATCTTCGAACTTGCCCTGCTTGGTCGAGGTGAGCACGTTGTCCATCGCCGCGTCCCAGGCCTGATGCGCGTCAGCAATGGCGATGACCAGCGACCTGCCTCTGTCGCCTTCAATGCTCCCTTTCAACTCTTTGAGCAGGTCCCTGATCTCCACCTGCGCATCGTGAAGCTGGTTGAGCGCATCGGGGCGTGCTGGACCATCGGCGGTTCCCGGCATTGTCACGTTCCGCACGGTACGCGCAACGAAGTTGATGTCTTCGCGCACTTTCGCGACGCGCTCGTACTTCGCAATGTCGTCTTCAACGAGAGAGGAGACCGCGTCCGCGGTTTGTCTGAGACGTAGCGAGCCAAAGGTGGCGAGAGCCAACGCAATCAGGCTGATGGCGCCGAATCCGATGGCCAGACGGCCGCCAATCGTCTTTAACTTTCTGAACATGCTTGGTTGTATTCTGATTTCTCCCGCACGCGGGATGGCCCCGTCTTCATCGACGGACAGGGCGCGTGACGAACGGCGCGAAGCTGCCGTTGCTGATTTGCAGCGCGCGTCGAAAGTTCTCTTCAAACATCGGGCCCAAAATGGAGCCCGGCATCAGGGCCGGTTCAACTGCATGGCAATGCGTTTCGTGTCGAACGCCCTGCCGGATCACGAACCGGCCGATACGGAAGCTGTCGGTGCACCTTCGCGCATCTTCTTGTCCTTCGGCAACAGCTCTGCCCCCTTTGCCTGCACGCCGTTGGCCGTTGCGTATTGCTCGTACGCTGCGCGCAGCCTGCGCACGATTTCCGGGTGCACGGCCGCGATGTCCGCCGTCTCGCCCGGATCGACCTCAAGGTCGTAGAGTTCCCAACGGTTCAGATCCGCTGGCTGGGTGAAGGTCGTCAACAGTTTCCAGCGGCCTTGGCGGGCACTGCGAACGCCGAGATGCTCCTCGAAGATCAAGCGCTCGGGCGCGATCGCCTGCGCCTGGGCTGACTGCAGGGCCGGCAGCCAGGAAGCGCCGCTCAGCGGATGGACAGGGCGGCCATGGTAGTGGTCGCCTGGGTTCGGAGCCTTCGCGAGGGTGAGCAGGGTGGGCAGGATGTCCGTCACGTGGACCGTCTCGCGAAGTGCCGGAAGCGCGTGGGTCTGGCCGGGCAGGTGCAGAATGCCGGGCGATCTCACCCCGCCTTCGGTTGTCTCCCACTTGAACCACCGCAGCGGCCCGGAGCTGACTTCGGCCCAGCGTTCGCCATAGGCTACGTTGGAGCGAGGGCGTCCGATGTTTTGGAGGCTGTTGTCCATGTTCGTCTGGGCGACGATGTTCTCCGCCATTGAACAAGCGCCGTTGTCGGAGAGGAACAGGATCATCGTGTTTTCGTACTCGCCGATCTTGCGGAGGTGTTCGACAAGTCGGCCGAAATTTCGGTCCAGGTTGCTCACCATGGCCGCATAGATCTCCATCTTGCGCGCTTCGAGTTGGCGCTGATCGGGCGTCAGATTCTCCCAGAGGGGGGCGTGTGCCGAGTCAGGCTGTGAGCGTGCCGCTGGTGCTTGGGGCGGGAAGAGGCCGAGCTTGCGCTGCCGTGCGATGCGTGCTTCGCGAATCGCTTCATAGCCCACGTCGTACTTTCCCTTGAACCTCGCGATGTCTTCGTCTGGAGCGTGCAGAGGCCAGTGCGGTGCTGTGTAGGCGAGGTAGCCGAAGAAGGGCCTGCCATCGGCTTTGCCGGCGTCGATGAACTCGATCATGCGATCGGTGTAGGTCTTCGTGGAATAGAAGTCCGGCGGCAGCGAGACGCGTTTATCGTCCTCCAGGTAGATGGCATTGTGGTCGGGGACTGTCTCCTTGCCTGGCACAGGCGCCCAGTGCGGCGCGGCACCCGTCATCAGACAGAACGATCGCTCGAAGCCGCGATGCGCCGGACCCTGCTCAGGCTTGCGAGCGAGATGCCACTTGCCTGACAGGTAGGTGTGGTAGCCCGCATCGCGCAGCAGTTCAGCGGCACAGAACGAGCGTTCGTTCAGGTAGCCCTCATACCCAGGCTCCTTGAAAAGGTCTGGCTCGAGAGCCAGCATGTTCTGAATGCCGCCAACCCCCGCCAGATGATGATCTGCCCCGCTCAGCAGGCTGGCGCGCGTGGGCGAACAGACCGGCGCGACGAGCAGGTGAGGCAGCAAACGGCCCTCGGCAGCGAGAGCGTCGAGGTAGGGCGTCGGGATTTCGCTGCCGTATGCGCCGAGGTCGGCAAAGCCGAGATCGTCCGCCAGCACCACGAGGAGATTCGGGCGCCGCGCTGGCAGCGTGGCCGTGTTCGTGGCGCAGCCCTGAAGGCCCCATCCGGCAGCCAGCGTCGAGGCCAAGCCAGCCAGCATGGTGCGCCTTGAAGTCATTTGCGTCATATGTCTGCGGTCCTGTCTCTTCGTGATTGCATCTATCGCTTGATGGTGTCGTTCGATCCGCCGTACGCCTTGCTTCGCCAGCGTTCGGGTTCTTGTGGGACGTGCGTCGGTTTTCCCGCAAGCAGAGCCAACACGTTGTCCAGTTGGGGATCCCCGGTCCGCTTCATTTCTTCGACCAAAGCTTGGGCCATGGTCGCAATGCGATCCCGATGCTCAGGCGCCTTCACGAGGTTGTTGCGCTGGCCCGGATCGAGCTTGAGGTCGTAGAAACCGAGAGGTACGCCGAGGACGTACTCGTCGAGCCGGCGGCTCAGGGCGGGATTGCCTTTGGCTGCCTTGGACATTGCCGGATAGCTGAGTCCCAACATGCCATCGACCTTGAGCTCCAGCTTGCCGTCCGACCAGGGTGAGAACACCAGGGCGTAGCGTTCGTCCTGCACAGCGCGACTGGGATAGGCCATGCCTGTGACCGTCGTGTTGACCTCGGTCGTCACGAAGCGTCGCTGCGCTCCGCCCCGTCCTTCCATCCTCGGCAGTAAAGAATAGCCGTCCAGCGTGCGGGGCTTGGGCATGGACAGGATGTCCAGCAGGGTGGGAAGCAGATCGACGTTGCTTGTCAGGTCCTCGAAGACTGACGGCGTGCCCATGCCAGGCCAGGCGATCAGAAACGGCGTGCGCGTGCCCGCATCCCAGCAGGTGGCCTTGGCGAACGGGAAGGGCATGCCGTGATCGGATGTGAACAGGATCACCGTGCTGTCGCGTTGGCCGCTTTCGTCCAGGGCCTGCAGAATGCGGCCGATCGTGATGTCCAGTCGCTGGGCGTTGTTCCAGTACTGGGCCAACTCCTTGCGAACCTCCGGCAAATCTTCGAGGCACACAGGCACTGTGACCTGCTCGGCCTTGATCTCCCGCGGCACTTTGTACGGACCTTGCTCGCCATGGTCCAGCTCCGCTGCCTGCGGGCTGCCATAGAAGGGGCGATGCGGATCGTTCAGGTTGCAGTTGATGTAGAAGGGCTTGTTCGCTTCTGCTGCCTTGGACATCGCCTCCCGCAGCGCCCGGTCGTAGACCTCCGGATTGCGATCCTTGCCGGGAACCTTCATGTCCCACGGAAAGCAGCTGGCAGGCTGCATGTGTTCCAGCTTGTGGATACAGCTCGTGAAATAGCCATGCTCGCGCAGCACGGTTGTGAGCGTCGGGATGCCCTCATTGATGGGAACAAAGCCGATGCCGCCGCTGTGATGCGGCTTCAAGCCGCACATCATGGCTTGTCTTGACGGCTGGCAGATCGGGGCCGCGGCCCGGTTGTTGACGAACAGATGTGAACGTCGTGCCAGTCGGTCCAGATTGGGGGTCAGGTCTTGCGTTCCGCCCATGAAACCGGGCAGGGACCAATTCATGTCGTCTACCGTGATGAACAGCAGGTTGAGCTGCCTTTTGCGTCCCTTGGCAGCGATACCGGCCTGCGGCATTGCTGCGAAAGCGGCTGCCGATCTTGCGAGAAAATCGCGCTTGCGCATCTGTGTCTCCTTGTGTGTTTCGATCAGGGCGCTACAGCGCTACAGCGCTACAGCGCTACAGCGCTACGGCGAATGCAGCGGAATCCGATGTGCGAAGTACTCGTGTCGATGGCCTGGGGATGTCGAGCAGCCGGGCGAAATCGTTGGCAGTAGTCTTCTGAACAGAGGTGCGAACCCCCCTTCAGAACGCGACGCCCCATCCGTGCGGGCCCGCCGCGAGGGTCGATGCTTTGCGCTTCGGTCGCTCCGCGCGGATTGCGCGTCGCGCAACACGCCGAGGCTTTGAAGGGAAGGTCTTCACCGGCGGCATACCAGTCGTCGGTCCATTCCCAGACGTTGCCGATCATGTCGAAGAGCCCGTAGCCGTTCGCCGGGTAGGAACGCACCGGCGAAGTCCGCAAATAGCCGTCCTCGAGAGAGTTGAGCCAGGGGAAGTGTCCCTGCCAGTAGTTCGCCATGACCTTTCCGCCTGGAGTCAGTTCGCTGCCCCAGGCATATGCCAAGCCGTCCTGCCCGCCACGCGCGGCAAATTCCCACTCCGCCTCGGACGGAAGAACCTTGCCAGCCCACTTGGCATAGGCCACCGCGTCCGCGTGAACGATGTGGACCACCGGGTGATCGCCCAGGTCGCGGAGATCGGAGTCAGGGCCGTACGGTGTTCGCCAGGATGCACCGATGCACCAGGCCCACCATTGGCTCACATCGTCAAGGCGAACCTGGGTACCGGGAGGCACGAAGAGCAGCGAACCTGCTCGCAGTTGCTCACGATCAGCGTCTGGAAAATCTTCAGGGCGCGGCGCAATCTCGGCCTGCGTGATGTAACCGGTGGCGTCGACAAATCTGGCGAACTGCGCATTGGTGACCGGCGTCTCGTCGATCCAGAAGCCGTCAACTTGGACCCGGCGGGTGGGAGACTCCTCTGGATAAAAACCATCGGCCCCCATCGTGAACGAACCGCCGGGTATCCATCGCATCTCAACTGCGGAGGCAGCGGGTGTTTGGGGGGAATTGCCCGAGGTGATGCTTTTCATTGCCGTCTCCAAAGTCACCTGATCCAGGGCCAGAGTTATGGGGGTCAGAACTTGTGGTGGATGCCAAAGTCCAGTCCAGCCGAGTTGCCCCCTGGTGCGATCGACTGCGCTCCATTCGGCAGGAAGGTTGTGCCCGCGCCCTTGTTGTCGAGCTTCGCATACATCGTGTAAACCGCCGTGCGCTTGGAGAGGCGGTGCACGTAGCCGACCGCCCACAGGGTTGCGTCGTTTGCACTTTCCTTCACGGTGCCGGTTGCATTGCGTCTCACGAAGGAAAGCCGGATGTCTCCGGCACCGACGTTCTGGACAGCGCCAATCTGCCACCAGCGCTCTTCGTAGGGGACGGCAGTACTGCGCTTCGACCGTTCGTCCTGAATCATCGCCATCAGCTTCGTGCCGGTGGAGAACTGGTAAGCGGCTGCAATTCCCTTGGTTGTGTACTTGACGATCGAGCCGCCTGTCGCGGGATCTATCTGTGCAAAGTGCCCGCCGACACTGAAGCCTTGGTGCTTCCATTCCAAATAGGCACCGGAATATTTGTCAGCGGTCCCGCCTTCTCCAGGAGCGAACATCAGCTGCCCGGACAGGCCATACTCCTTCGCTTCCCCGGGCAAGAAGTAGCCGATGGCGTTGCTCGCCTGATTGAAGGTCTTGATTCTTAGTGCGGCCGGCGCATGGTTCGGGTTCGGTCCCGCCGACAGAATGTTGATGTTGGAGCCGATGCCATTCGCAGTGAATGGATCGTACTGGGTCGTGATCCGGTAGCTCGGCACGACATCGCGACCCAGACGCAGTTCTCCCAGGCTGCGACTGCCCAGCCTCACCGTGGCTTGGCGATTCCAATAGGTCGTATTGCTTTCGCCGGTGTCCGGTTTGATCTGCGCTTCCAAATGGAAACCCGCATAAAGACCCCCGCCCAGATCCTCCGTGCCGCGCAGGCCCCAACGGCTCGGGCCGATTCCGGAATGGCTCACGCCATTGAACGCCGGGGCCCCCGAGTTCTTGATGTGGCTCAGGCGCATATCCACGATGCCGAAGATCGTGACGGCAGATTGGGCCAGTACAGGGGCCGCGCCTGAACATCCGGTAAGCAATAAAGCCAGCGTCCTTTTCATCTTGTCTCCTAGTGTTTGAGTTGGCCCATTGACCTGGGCTCGGGTACGCTGGTTCAATCTTCTTGGCAATACCTTGTACTCACAACATGTACCTGTTGTGTTTGTGAACTCACCTGGCGATGAGAGGCATGCGAACTCGTGCACATGCAAAGCAGAGCGGTTGAGCAAGCGAGTGCTGCTGCGCACGTCAGCAGGCCCGGTCCGTCGGGATGCATGCTGCGGATCCCAACACGCAGCAGCCGGCGTCCGCGCGTCTGCGACAGCATCAGGGCGATGAGGGCGAGCGCAAGCGTCACCATTCCGGTGACGACCAGAAGCGCGCGATGATCCAACCATGCGGTCCGCAGGATCAGCAGCGCATTGACGCTCAATGCCAGCGCGGTTCTCCGCCAGGCGAGTGAGGTTCTTTCAGGCTGCAGGCCGGGATCTCGCCAGTCAACCATGCCTATGCCGTCGCAAGCATCAACGTGATGACTCCTGCCGTGATGAGGAAGCCTGCTGCGAGCACGAGTACCGATCGAGTGGAGGGAAGGGCGCGTTCGTGCCGCATGGCGATTTCATTGCGCCGCCACTGCCAGTAAGCGCCGATGCTCATGACCGCGGCCAGCCCCGTGAGGAAGCACGCCAATGCAAGGACCCAAGCGCGGGGGCCGAGGTGCGACGAGAACTGTTCAAGAACCACGCCACTGCCAAGAACGGCCATCGCCGTCCGGATCCAGGCGAGAAAGGTTCGCTCGTTGGCCAGCGTGTACCTGTAGTCGGGATCCTTGCCTTCGCCTCGCCATCTGCTGTCAAAAAGTCGAGCCATCACCAGTGTCTCTTTGCCGTACTGCCTTGCGACCGGCCTACGAGGGCCGGCGCGGGGGCTTGAGTCCGATGCGGCTGAATGCTTCTTCGGGCGCATCCAGTTCGGTCAGCTTTTCAGCAATGGTCGACATCAGTCGTGCCTCGACTTGGCTGTCCTGCACGGGGTGAAGTTGTCCCGGGTCGCGCGCCAGGTCGAAGAGCACCGTGGTGCAGTCCTCGTATGTCCCCATGGGATTGACCTGTCCATCTGGCAATCTGCGAGCGGGCACCTTCAGCACGGGTATCTCGCGGGTGAAACTGAAGGGCTGAACCAGTTCCGCCTGTTGCAGGCATGCGGCGGAGAAAAAGCCGCGCAAGTGCGTCGGCATCAGCGTGTACTCGAAGAGGTCCTGCTTGCGCATGTCGCTGGGATAGCGGAAATAGGTATAGCGTCCATCGGTGATGTTTGTGGCTGCACCGAACATCCCGTAGAGCACCGCGTCGTGGTGCTGCGTATCGCCTTCCATTACGTGGCGCAGCGAGCGGCCGAGCGCCGTCGACGGTGCCGCCTGGCCGTGGAAATCCAGCAATGTCGGCATCAGGTCCGTGGTCTGGGTCAGCGCCGACACGCGCGTGCCGCCTTTGTGGGCATAGTCCGGGTGGTAGACGATCAAGGGCAAATGCGCAATCTCGTTGAACATCGGACTGCGGTTCTTTGCCCACCAGTCGTGCTCTCCCAGCAGGAAGCCGTGATCCGTGGTGAGTACCAGCGCGGTGTCGCGCCAAAGGTCGTGCTTGTCGAAGTAGTCCAGCAGCCGACCCAGGTAGGCATCGCACATCGTCACCAGGGCCGCGTAATTGGCGCGTAGCTCGGCGACTTCCTCCTGGGTTTCCCTCAGCCGGTCATACTTGGGCCAGTCCAGGATCGGGCCGGCGTAGCGCGTGGGGTAATGCTCTCGGTAGCGAGCGGGTGCAGTGAAGGGTTCATGGGGATCGAAACACTCCAGGTGCAGCATCCAGTTCTCGCTGGTGCGATTGCGATCGAGAAATTCGAAGGCTGAGTCGAAGCATCCAGCAATGGGATAGTCGCGCTCATCCTTGATGAACTCCCGATTCACGAGGTTGGGCAGATATCGGTCATCCTCAGTGAAGCGTGTCTGCACTGCGTGATATTGCTCGCGGAAGCGCTCGAGGGGCGGCTGGACCATTGCCTTCCACTGGTCGGACTCCTGGCCACGAATGAAGTCAAAGGTGGAATATTGCGTGTGATACGTCGCCCCACCTTCCTCAAAGTAATGGTAGTGGTCTGAAATCAGATGCGTGTAAACGCCGCCCTCGCGCAGGATTGATGCCATCGATGCGTCGAAGGGTTCAAGAGGGCCCCACGAACGGTGGAGGAATGAAAGCCGGCCCGTGTGAAGATCACGGCGCGCTGGCATGCAGGGAAGACTGCCTGCGAAGTGCTTGTCAAAGCGAATGCCGCGTTCGGCCAGCCGACGGGAGTTCGGACTTGCCACTTCTGTCCCGCCAAATGCCTCCAAGGCCAGGTAGTTCAGCGAATCGAAAAGGAGAAAGACGGTCTTCATGGGGAGTCCCGGAGAGCGGTGGAGCGGGTCCGCCGGTTTCAGTTTGTCGTGCGGACTTGATCAATTTCGGAGAAGCGCAGCGTGATGCTGTAGTTGCGCGATTCACCCGGCTCCAGCCGAGTGCTTTGCTCGCTGCGGCCACCAGGCAGGCGGCCACTTGCGCACGGCTCGATCGCCAGCAGGCCACAGGCTGGCCTGAGGTCTTGCCATACTTGGAGATACGGCAACGATGCGGTCCCGAACGAAACATCGAGACAGATCGCCTTGGTCCCACGGCCTGCAGACAGAATTCGGACCTGGGCGGTCGAGGCGTTGCCACTCGAGATGCAACGCGCTTCGCCGGTCCCATTCTGATCAGCCATCTGGATCGGCCCGAGAAGGGCGCGGCCATTCAATTCGACGGTGCCGCCGTCTGTCACCAGCGGATGCCCGAGGTTGAAGTGATACAGGATGTCGTGTACCTGTACATGCGAGCTGTCATTGGTCACGGTGTCCTGGATGGTCAGCGCCGTATCGCCAATCGGCGCCGCAATGCAGCGCTTGAGGCGCAAGCATTCGGCTCCCAGCCGGTACTGGATGACCTCGGCTTCCGCGATCAGTGTGGGCGTTGCGCAATCCCAGCTTTCCGCGCTTGTCAGCAAACGGGCGGGCGTCATCGGGAAATGTCCGTGCAGCGGATGGGGCGAGTCCGGCTGGCGGACGTGGTCGAGTCCGCAAGTCATCAGCAGTCCCGACAACATGCGACCGACCCCATGCCCAGCGTCATGCTCGGACCGCGTCAGCATAGGATTGGAGAAGCCGGATGGGGATTGCCAGGCCAGCGGTATGCCCTTGAACCACAAGGGACCGATATCGAAGGAGCGATCTGTCATCGCCCAGAAGTCCAGGCCGCCGCCTGTGCTGAACGCAAGGGCGCGTACACCGCGTTCCGCACCTTCGTCGAGTGTCATTCGGCGAACGCTCGCAAATTGCCTCAGATCTCCGACGAGTGGGCGCAGGCGCTTCGCGCAAATGGCGTCAGGTGAGGTCATCGTTCAGGCCGCGATACTCGATGCCGCATGTCGAGGCTCGTCGCCAATCTCTGCCATCGTCCGGTCGAGCAGGGCCGTCATCTCGTGCACGATGCTGCGATAGGCTGGATCGTCGTAGACGTTGATCAGCTCAAGTGGGTCCGCGTTGCAGTCGAACAGTTCCCATTCGGGCGCCTCGCCGCCGCCTTGCGAACCCGGTGCGCCGAGCCCCTGGTTGTACCAATACACCAGTTTGTACTGTTGGGTTCGGATGCCGTAGTGCGCATAGGCATTGTGAATGGCGTCTCGGTGCATCCAGTAGCGGTGATAAGCAACTTGGGACCAGTCCGTGGGTGTCGCGCCCTTCAGCAGCGGACGAAGGCTCCTTCCCTGCATGTAGGTGGGAACAGGAATGCCGGCGATGTCGAGGAAGGTGGGAGCGAAATCAACGTTGGATGCAATGTCGTTGCAGATCGTCCCGGGCGGGATCTCACGCGGGTAGCGAACGAGGAACGGCATCTGGAAAGATTCCTCATACATGAAACGTTTGTCGAACCAGCCATGCTCACCGAGGAAGAATCCCTGATCCGAGGTATAGATGACCAGCGTGTTCTCTGCGATGCCTTCGTCGTCAAGCAGTTGGAGCAGGGTGGCGACGCTTTCGTCCACGGCAGCCAGCGTGCGGAGATAGCGCTGCATGTAGCGCTGGAACTTCCAGTCCGTGTAGGCGGCCTCATTCTGGAAAGTGAACACCTCACCGGTGTCCTTGTCGATGAGTCGCACGTCGCGAATGTTCTGGGGATTCGGAAGCTTGCGCATCTGTGCCCCGGGGAACTGCGGCTCGCCCACCTCACGTCCCCCTTCCGGTTGGACTACACCAACGTCGCGGTAGGTCATGTCATCTGCAACGCGCATCTTTGCCGCGGCTGCAGCGCGCGCACGATTCTTGTAGTCGTCGGAGAAGGTGTCGGGTACGGAAATTCGTTCCTGGAAAAGATGTTTGTGACGCGGATGCGGCTCCCAGGGGCGGTGTGGTGCCTTGTGGTGGCACATCATGAAGAAGGGCTTTGATCGATCACGCTCGCGAATGAAGCGCGACGCCTTTTCCGTGATGATGTCCGTGGCATAGCCGGACTCGTATGTCTTTCCAGCCGGCTCGAGAAACACGGGGTCGTGGTACTCACCTTGGCCGGGAAGGACCGACCAATGGTCGAAGCCGCTGGGTTCGTGCGCCTTGCCTTCGCCGAGGTGCCACTTGCCGATCATTGCCGTTTGGTAGCCGTTCGATCGCAGATGCTTCGCGACGTGCGGCAAGCGATTGTTGAACTTGCTATCGAGCGTGACGACGTCGTTCACATGGTTGTGGGTGCCGGTGAGGATGGTCGCGCGGCTGGGGGTGCAGATCGAGTTGGTGACGTAGCAATGATTGAACCGCATTCCCTCTTGGGCGAGGCGATCGATGCCAGGCGTCGCGTTGATGCCATGGCCGTAGCAGCCGATCGCCTTGGAGGCGTGATCGTCGGCCATGATGAAAAGGATGTTGGGACGCTGGTTCATGCTTGCCTCATTCAATCTTCAGGTCTGCGGACTTGACGGCCTTCTGCTGGATTTGGGATTCGTGGGCGATCGCGGCGCTGAAATCGGCTGCCGTCTTGAAGACGACGTCCTGTTGCGTCGTTTTGGATGAGATGAGGTACTTCTCATCTTTCGTACCGATCTGGCAGGCGTTCTCAAGAGCTTTGAGGATGGCGGGTGGCGTGCCCTTGGGGGCATACAGGCCGCCGAAGAGCTGTGCGACGACGGGGAAGCCCTGCTCCGTCATCGTGGGCACGCCGGGCGCCTCGGGCAGCCGGTTGGGAGAGAAGACACCCAGCATGGGGAGTCCTTGAGCCTGAGCCTGGCCAACGGACACCGTTCCAATCTGAACTTCCCCAGCCTTCAGCGCCAGGATCAGTGGGGGATCACCTCGGTAAGGGACTGCGCGAAGGTCGACCTTCGCTTTCTGGGCCAGTTGGATGGTTGCAAGGTGAGGAAACGAGCCGATGCCGCCCGTCCCATAGGCAATCCCATCCGGTGCGGCGCTGGCGGCTGCCACGACCTCACGGACGCTCTTCAGCTTCGTATTCGCTGGCGCAGCCAATGCATAGTTGTTGACGAAGGTCTGGCAAACGCCGGTCAAGTCCTCCGGCTTATAGGGCAGGTGCTTCAGATGAGGCTGGAGGACCAGCGGGCCCACCGGACCGAAACCGAGCGTGTACCCATTGGCCTGGCTCTTCGCCACTGCGTTCGTCGCGATGGTGCCGCTGGCGCCATCGCGATTCTGGACGATCACAGGCTGTCCCAGGGTCTTCGACATGCTCTCGGCGAGCGCTCGGCCCAAGATGTCCGCTGCTCCACCGGGCGAAAAGCCGACGTAGATCTGGATCGGGCGGAGCGGCCACTCGGCATGGGCGAGCGAGCTGAGACCAACGAGTGCCAGCACGGCCGCAGATTTGGAAAATTCAAAGGACTTGATCATTGTTGTCTCCAGTGTGGCCATAGATTAGGTACGATACTTTGTACCCGCAACATATACCTGCCCATGAACGTGCAAGATCTTGAAGTTGCTTTGCGCACCCGTGTCGACCTGGCGGCCCATGGGGATCGCCTGCCACCGGTGCGCCAGCTGATGCGCGAGTACAAGGTGGGTCAGGCGGCCGTCCAGGAAATTCTGGGCAGAATGGCGCGCCAAGGCCTGTTGCAGCTTCAGGTCGGGCGCGGCACCTTCGTTCACAAGCCGGGCCAGGGGCGCGGTTCGCCTCTCGCTGGTGCGCGGGTCTTGGTGCTTTCCGCCCGTGTCCAAAGCGAACGAAGCCACCAGGTGGCGCGACGGGTCCAGGAGCAACTGGGAGCGGCAGGAGCGCGCTGCGTGCAACTGGTCTATGAGCGGCTTGAAGAAGCGCTGGAGGTGCTGCGTCTGAGTACCCGGTTCGATGCCTGCGTGCTCCAGTCCTACTTCGACGCGATCCCGCTCGGGCTGCTGTCGTTTCTCAGGGAGCGCTGCGGCGCCGTCGTCGTGGATGGCGCGCGCGTGACCGGGGTTGATCTCGATGCTGTTGCGTCAGATTGGCGCGGGGCACTGGACATGGCGATCGAGCAGGTTGTCGACGCCGGCCACAGACGGATCGCGCTTCTCGCCTGGCCCGGTGCGGTCCAGCCTCTCGAAGGTCTTCGCCACCACTTCGTCAGCCTTCGTCGTGCTCTGAGAAGGCAGGACCGAGAGATGCCGTTGATCGAGTTGGGCCGCATCCCGAAACCCCAGGAGGGTGCGCCTGAGTTGGTCGAGGATGCATTCGCCCGGGTTTGGGAAGACAAGGCCTCGCGTCCTACCGCGTTGTTGGCGCTGGGTCTCGGTCCCAGCGTGTTGGCGTTGAGCGAGACCATCGACCGCCACAGGCTTCACATTCCGCGGGACCTGAGTGTCGTCGTTTTGAGTCACATCGACGTTGCCGATGAGATCAACAGCCGGTTCGATGCTGTTGGCTCCCGGTCGGCCGATGCCGCGCATGCCCTCGTGGCCCAGGTTCGTGACCGCCTCGAGTTTCCTGCCAAGGACCCTGGCACCGTTTACCTCGCCAACCACTATCGGAAGGCGGGTACCTTGCGGGCGCCATCCGGCGCAGGCAAGTAGCGACATGGGCCGCCGCACCGGCCGAGCGCCGCATCGACATTCATGTCGCGCCGCCAGCCTCGCGTGTTGCGTGGTCTGCGTTCGCAAGATCACAGGTCCTGTCAGCCGCGCTTACTTGCGCTTGTACTGTGTGGCACCGAAGAGCATCTCGCGTGCCTTGTCGTCGGTGACCGGTTTGCGGCGGTCCGCCAGCACCTCGACACCACGCATCACTGCGGGCCGTTTGGCCACTTCGTCGAACCAACCCTTGAGGTGCGGGTAGTCGTTCCAGTCAATGCCCTGGTTCTTCCACGAACGCAGCCAGGGGAAGACGGCGATGTCGGCAATGCTGTATTCATTGCCGCCCAGGTAGCGCGAGTTGGCCAGCCGCTTGTCCATCACGCCGTAGAGCCGCTTGGCCTCGTTGGTGTAGCGGTCCACCGCGTAGGCGATCTTCTCGGGCGCGTAGACGCGGAAGTGATGGGCCTGGCCCAGCATCGGGCCCACGCCGCCCATCTGGAACATCAGCCACTCCAGCACCTCGTACTTGCCATGCGTGCTGGCTGGCAGGAAGCGGCCGGTCTTGCCGGCGAGGTAGAGCAGGATGGCACCGGATTCGAACAGCGAGATCGGCTTGCCGTCCGGGCCATCGGGATCGACCAGTGCGGGGATCTTGTTGTTCGGGCTGAGGGCCAGGAACTTGGGCTGGAACTGGTCGCCGGCGCCGATGTCGACCGGGATTGCTCGGTACTTCAGGCCGCACTCCTCCAGCATGATGTGGACCTTGTGCCCGTTGGGGGTGGGCCACGAATACACTTCAATCATGAGCGCGTCTCCTCGGGCGGTGTCAGCCTGAACGCACTCTAATCCAAAGCATGAGCAGGACGCTTCGGCAATGGCTTCTCGGCGGCGCCTCCGGTGCCGAGAGCGCCGTCAAACAATGGTGCGCCAGCGAGGGCCTGGTGCTCAAGCTCACGCACGAGCGAGACGGCTTCGTCATCGAGCCGGCCCGCGAAGGCTTGCCGCTGCGCATCGAATGGGGACCATCGCAGCGGCCTTACCTCAGCGGCATGGAGCTGCGCCTGCGCAGCGAGACCGGCATTGCGCCGCATGTCTACGGTGCCTTGATGCCGCAGGCCCTGCTTGAGGCGTTGGAACGCGCGCTGTTCGAACAGTCCACCGGCACGGTGCAGACCCGTTTCGATGGCGAGATGCCGGAGGAAATGCGCTGGCTGGCGATGGGCGAGCGGCTGGATGCGACGCAGCTCGGGCCGCTGCGCGGCGACTTTGCCGGCGTGGCCAATCAGTCGGCCT